>NZ_RZRX01000139.1:0-16741 GCF_003997405.1 Mesorhizobium sp. M2A.F.Ca.ET.042.01.1.1 | reverse complement strand
CAGGTTCGGCGGCGGCGTCGACCCCTGGATGACCGAGATGTTCTCCTTCCGCATGATGTCGGGCGGCGTCTTCTCCATGACGCTCGGCGACCTGATGGTGCTGATCGGGCTGATCTTTCTCTTCATCGAGATCTCGAAATCGGTGCGCACGACCAATGCCTCGATCCTGGATCACCTTCTGTCGACGCTGGTCTTCATCGCCTTTCTCGTCGAATTCCTGCTGGTGAAGGGCGCCGCGCACTCCGTCTTCTTCACGCTGATGATCATCGCGCTGTTCGACGTTCTGGCCGGCTTCTCCGTGTCGATGCGGTCGGCAAGCCGCGACATCAATCTGAACTAGCCCCGGCACGGAAGTTCAGACGGGCTGCTCCCGTTGCCGGATGGCATGCGTTGACGATTGGCGGAGACCTCCAGCTCGCGCGCACCACGGCAGCGTGACAGATTCCGGCTGCCAACGCGGCCTCAACCTGTCAAGATCGCCTGACCGCTGAACCAGATCGTCACCTGCCCTCGTATCTCACCGCATGAACCTCATCGGCGCCGCGCTCTTCTTCCTCATCGCGCTCCTCTTTGCCCTGGCCGGCATCACCCGCGCCGGCGTCTGGCTGATCGAGCGCCGGAGCCCGCCGGCCGGCGAGTTCGCCGAGATCAACGGCGCGCGCATCCATTATGCCCATATCCAGGCGCCCGCCGGCGCCGACCTGCCGCCGCTCGTCTTCATCCATGGCGCCAGCGCCAACCTCAAGGACCAGATGCTGCCGCTGCAGCCGCTGCTCGAGGGCCGCGCCGAGATGCTGTTCCTCGACCGCCCGGGCCTCGGCTGGTCGCGGCGCGGCAACAACGAAACTCTGGCCGCGCAGGCCGATACGATCGCCGCGCTGATGGACCGCCTCGGCATCGAAAAGGCGGTCATCGTCGCGCATTCCTTCGGCGGCGCGATCACCACGGCTTTCGCCCGCCAGCATCCAGAAAAAACAGCCGGTCTCGTCTTCGTGTCACCGGCCACGCATCCCTGGCCGGGCGGCGCGACCGCCTGGTATTACAAGCTCACCGCCACGCCGCTGATCGGCTGGCTGTTTTCCGAAACGCTCGCTTACCCGGCCGGCATGCTGCGGATCGGCGATGCGACGGCTTGCGTCTTTTCCCCCAACACCCTCCCGGACCTTTATCTCCAGAACGCCTCGATCCCGCTGGTGCTCAGGCCATCCGCCTTCCGTGCCAACGCCCGCGATGTCGTCCAGCTCCACGACTATGTCCGGGCCGCCTCGCCCGCTTACCGGGAAATCAAGGCGCCGACCGTCGTCATCTCGGGCGACCGCGACAAGGTGGTCTACGCGACGATCCACTCCGTCGGCCTCGAGCGCGACATTCCCGGCGCCGAACTGGTTTGGGTCCGCAATCTCGGCCATAAGCCGGACTGGATCGCGCCCGATCTCGTGGTCGGCGCAATCCGGAAGGTCGCGGGCGAAGATGTCGATCTGCAAGCGATGGGCAAGGCCGTGGAGGGCCGGATTGCCGGCGACGCCTACAATGACGGCAAGTGCCCCGACATCAAGGTGCCCGACGCCGAGCTCGCGCCGGGCTGACCTCGAAAACCAAGCGCCTGGGATGCGTTGAGATTCGGGTCAGGCCGAGCCGGAGTCGAAAACGGGCGCGAAGCGATCGACTGGGATGGCTTCCGACAACCGGAGCGGAACGTACTTAAAGGACGTGAGCACCGGAAGCGCAGGAAGCCGCTACGTGCAGGCCGGCCTCACCTGAATATCGGCATACCTAGTGAGTCTCAGACCCGATATATGCAATCCGCAGCATATTGGTCGATCCAGGTGTCCTGAGCGGCACGCCAGCCGTGATGATGACGCGGTCGCCAGGCTTGCCGAAACCTTCTTCCAGCGCGATCCGGCAGGCCCGGTCGACCATGTCGTCGAGGTCGGTGGCATCCTCCGAAACCACGCAATGCGTGCCCCACAGCAGCGACAGGCGGCGCGCCGTGCTGAGGATCGGCGACAGCGCCACGATCGGCACCTGTGGGCGCTCACGCGCGGCGCGCAGCCCAGTCGTGCCGGACGCGGTGTAGGAAATGATCGCCGACAGTTTCAGCGTCTCGGCGATCTCGCGGGCGGCGAGCGAAATGGCGTCGGCCCCGGTCGCCTCGGGCTCCGAGCGCTGCGCGTTGATGATGCCGGCATAGGTCGGGTCGGTTTCGACCTTGGTGGCGATGCGGTTCATCATGGCGACAGCTTCGACCGGATAGGCGCCGGCCGCGGATTCGGCCGAAAGCATGATCGCGTCGGCGCCCTCGAACACGGCGATCGACACGTCGGAGACCTCGGCGCGGGTCGGCACCGGCGCGGTGATCATCGATTCCAGCATCTGCGTGGCGATCACCACCGGCTTGCCGGCGCGCCGCGCCGCGCGCGTGATCTGCTTCTGGATGCCGGGCACGGCTTCGATCGGCATCTCGACGCCGAGATCGCCGCGGGCGACCATCAGCGCGTCGGACAGATCGATGATTTCAGGGAGCCTGGCGACCGCCTGCGGCTTCTCGATCTTGGCCATGATCAGCGCCCGCCCGCGCGCGATCTTGCGCGCCTCGGCCAGGTCCTCCGGCCGCTGCACGAAGGACAGCGCCACCCAGTCGACGCCGGTGGCAAGCACAGCGTCGAGATCGGCGCGGTCCTTGTCGGTCAGCGCGCCGACCGGCAGGTCGGTGTCGGGCAGGCTGACGCCCTTCTTGTCGGATATGCCCGAGCCGGCAACGACGGTGCAGGTGATCGACTTGCCGTCGGCCTTCAGAGCTTTCAGCTCCAGCTTGCCGTCGTCGATCAAAAGTCTGTGACCGGCTTCGACCGAGCTCAGGATTTCGGGATGCGGCAGGAAGACACGACTGGAATTGCCGGGCTCGGGATTGTCGTCGAGCGTGAAGGTCTGCCCCGGTGTCAGCGCTTCCTTGCCGTTGGCGAACTTGCCGACCCTGAGCTTCGGCCCCTGCAAATCGGCGAGGATGCCGATCGGCCGGCCGACGGCGGCCTCGACGGCGCGGATGCGGCCGACCAGCGTGCGCATCAGCTCGTGATCGGTATGGCTCATATTGATGCGGAAGACATCGGCGCCCGCTTCGAAGAGCTTCCTTAGCATTTCCTCGGAGGAGGAAGCCGGACCGATGGTGGCGAGGATCTTGACCTTGCGGTTGCGTCTCATTGACTGTTTGTTCCCGGAGCGGGGGACGCTGCTGGCGCGCCTCCCGTTGCGGGCTCGTCGGTCAGCTGGACCATCCAGCTGGCCTGCTCGCCCGTGTCATATTCCTGAAATCCGGCGCGTTGGAAGCCCCGGGCGACGCAATCATTCACGCCGGCGATCTTGAACTCTTTTTCGGCAACGCACATGTTGATGGGGCCGTCCCAGCGCCCGCCACGCTCGGCGTCTTCTGCATAAAGATAATAAAACCTTGATGACAGCGGACCCTCGATCAGCGTCTTGCAGGTCGATCCTTCGATGTGCCACCAGCCCTCGGTGATCCAGCCGGCCTTGGCGCGATAGCCGATGCCGACGCCCACCAGATTTTGCGTTGCGTTGCAAACACGGAAGTCGGCCCGGGCCGGCGAGGTCGCGGCTATCGCGAAAAATCCCGCGCCGACGATCAGCAACGGCAGGGCCAGGCGCTTGCGCAGCCGGCCGGCAAAACCCATCGCAGATCCCCTTGCGAACCACATTTGCATCCCTCGAAGCCCCTTTTCAGCAAACTCCGGTCGCATGTCAACGCGCCGTTTTGTTCAATTCCAATCGATTTAGAAGGGCCCGTCGCGCAAATTCTCCCCGCGCCGGGGATTTTTTGCGGAAACCTTGGCCAAACAACGGCATTGCGCCGGCGTCCTCTTCGTGGAATGACGATACCACATCGCAGCCGCCATCCCCTTTTCAGCCGATGACCCGATCCACAGTTTTCACGCCGTTCGACATCGTCGAGGGCGACCGCAAGAAAGGCGTCGTGCTTCTGGCCGATCACGCCCGCCGCGACCTGCCGGAGGAATATGGCAGCCTCGGTTTGCCGGCATCCGAATTCGACCGTCACATCGCCTATGACATCGGCGTCGAGACGGTGACGCGCGAGCTCGCGGCCGCGCTCGACGCGCCGGCGGTGCTGGCCGGCTTCTCGCGGCTGTTGATCGACCCCAACCGGGGCGAGGACGACCCGACGATGATCCGTCAGCTCTATGACGGCACCGTGGTGCCGGGCAACTATCCGATGGCTCCGGAAGAACGTGAACGGCGGCTCGACCGTTTCTACAGGCCCTATCACGACGCCGTCGGCGCGATGATCGCCTCCGTGGCGCATGCCTCGGGCAAGGCGCCGTTCATCTTCTCCGTCCATTCCTTCACGCCGGTGATGCAGGGCTTTGTCCGCCCCTGGCATGTCGGCGTGCTGTGGGACCGCGACGACCGCGTGGCGCGGCCGCTGATCGACATGTTGGCGCAGGACAGGTCCCTCGTCGTCGGCGACAACGAGCCCTATGACGGCGCGCTGCGCGGCGACACCATGTTCCGCCATGCCATCGTCAACGGCTACGCGCATGCGCTGATCGAGATCCGCCAGGACCTGATCGCCGACCGCGCCGGGGCGCTTGCCTGGGCTGAGCGGCTGGCGCCGATCGTTGACGCCATCGACCGCCGTGCCGATATACATCAGGTGAAGATGTTCGGCTCGCGCACCGGGCCGGCGTAAGCAGGCCGACAGTCCAGGAGTTTTCCGAGATGACCGAACTCAGCGACGACCAGAAGCGCGACTTCGAGGCCGCGGCTTTCCGCCGGCTGGTGGCGCATCTGCGCGAGCGCGGCGATGTCCAGAACATCGACCTGATGAACCTCGCCGGCTTCTGCCGCAACTGCCTTTCCAACTGGTATCGCGAGGCCGCCGAGGCCGAGGGCGTGGCGCTGTCGAAAGATGCATCGCGCGAGATCATCTACGGCATGCCCTATGCCGAATGGCAGGCGCTCAACCAGACCGAGGCTTCCGCAGCCAAGAAGGCCGAGTTCGAGGCCAAGCGGCCGAAGGATCATTAACGCTGTCGAACGCCTTCGCGACTTCGTCATTCCAGGGCGGAGCAAGGAGCGAAGCGACGCGCGCAGACCCTGGAATCCATGCCGTTACGACTATCGAAGAGTGCAGCGGTCCAGAATATGATCGTAGTGCACCCCGGGGATGGTTTGCGTCGTAGCGGCGCTTCCAGGTCACGGAATGGATCCTCGGGTCTGCGCGCGTCGCTTCGCTCCTCGCTCCGCCCGTGGATGACGAATGGAGGGGCGATTCTACTAATGTCCAAAGCTGCAGTATGCCTAGAACAGAACCAATCCTTGGTCGCTCCCTTGGTCCAAGCACTTTCTTTGTTCAGTTCTTGACTACCGATTGAATCGATCTAATTTGCCGCCCGAACCATTTTACATGGCGGATTTCAGAGCATGACCTTGCAAACCACGATGCAGGCCGCGACGCGCGGCCGCTGGGCCGTCGCCGGTATCTTCCTCGCCAATGGTTTTCTGACCGGCAGTTGGGCGCCGCAGATCCCGGTCTTCCTCACCCGGCTCGACATCACCCGCTTCACGCTCGGCCTGCTGATCCTTTTGTTCGGCGTCGGCGCGGTCATTGCCATGACCTTGTGCGGCCATCTCATCTCCAGGCATGGCTCGCGCAGCGTGACGCGTTGGTTCGGCCTCTGCGGCAGCTTCGGCCTGCTGATCGTGGCGCTCGCGCCCAACGTGCCGCTGGCGGCCATCGCCATGCTCATCTTCGGCGGTTCGATCGGCGGCATGGATGTCGCCATGAACTCGAACGCCGTGGTGGTGGAAAGAAGGCTTTCCCGGGCGATCATGTCGTCTTCGCACGGCTTCTGGAGCCTCGGCGGCTTCGCCGGCGGCGCGCTCGGCGGCTATTCGATCCAGAACTACGGTTATCTTCCCCATGCCGTCGCGGTCACGGTGATCGCCTTTGCCGTCATCGCGTTTGCCATTCGCTATCTCATCACCGAGGACCGGCCGCAGGCTGTCGAGCATCAGAAATTCACGCTGCCGCGGCACACCGCCGTCTATCTGGTCGGGCTGATGGCGCTGCTCACCATGATCTCCGAAGGCGCGGTGCTAGACTGGGCGGCGCTCTTCCTGCATCAGGAACTGGGCGCCGACCTCGCGGTCGCCGGCCTCGCCTATGCCGCCTTCTCGGGCGTCATGGCGCTGATGCGCTTCCTGGGCGACGGCGTGCGCAACCGCTTCGGCGCCGTGTCGACCTTGCGCGGCTCGGCGCTGGTCGCGGCCGCCGGCATGCTGGTCGCCGGCCTCTCGTCCTCGCCTTACCTCGCCATCGCCGCCTTCGCCTTCTGCGGCTTCGGCATCGCCAACATGGTGCCCATCCTGTTCTCAGCCGGCGGCAACCAGGAAGGCATGTCGTCCGGCACCGGCATGAGCGTCGTCACCACCATGGGCTACTCCGGCATATTGGTGGCGCCGTCGGCGATCGGCTTCGTCGCGGAGCATTCGAGTTTCGGGCCGATCTTCATTGCGCTGTCCGGCCTGCTGGTCGTCGTGCTCCTGATGGCGGGCCTTGCTCACCGCGCCGAATTCGCTCCCGAACCCGTGCCGGCCGAATAAAGCTTCAGCTCCTCGTGCAGGAAATCCGCAACGCGGCGGATGCGCATGCTGGTGCGCACGTCGCGATGCATGGCGAGCCAGACAGGCAGGACCGGCAAGGGTACATCGGGCAACAGCTTTTCCAGGTCCGGATCGCGGTCGGCCAGCGGCTCCTGGCCGAGGCCGATGCCGTTACCGGTCCGCACCGCTTCCCACAGCACGATCTGGTTGTCGGTCCGGAACCGGAAATGGCTGCGGGCCACCGGAATGCCGAACGATTTGAAGCCGCGAATGATCTCATCGCTGCGGTCGAAGCCGACCAAGGCGTGATCGGCGAGCTCGGCGGGTTTTTCCGGCCGGCCGCGCCGGTCGAGATAGACGCTCGCCGCGCATAGGCACAGCGGAATGTCTGTGACCTTGCGCGCCACCAGCTCGTTCTGCGCCGGCCTGACCATGCGGATGGCGATGTCGGCATCGCGACGCAACAGGTTCTCGACCTGGTTGGAGGCGACGATCTCGACCTCGATGCCGGGCTCCTCCTCGCCGACCCGCGCCATCATGTCCGGCAGCACGAAGGCGGCGACCACTTCCGAAGCGGCGATGCGCACCGTGCCCTCGATCGCCTCGACCGAGCCCAGCGCCAAAAGCGAGAACGCATTGGCCTGCTCGCTGACCGCCCGGCCGCGCTCGTAGAGCGTGCTGCCCGCTTCCGTCAGCTCGTAGCCGCGACGCCCACGCCGGAACAGCGTGACGCCGAGCGCGGCCTCCAGCTCGGCGATGTGGCGGCCAAGCGTTGGTTGGCTAGCCGCGAGCCGGCGCGCGGCGCCCGATAGGCTGCCGGTCTCGGCAACTGCGACAAAACTCTTGATCAGGTTCCAGTCGAATTCCTTCATTCATTTTTGAATAACAGAACGCCGACTTCAGTCAATTTCAATTCGACGATGAAGGCAGCAGATTGCAGGGGCAAACGCAAACAGCGGAGAGAACAGATGACCAAGATCGCAATCCTCGGCGCCAATGGCCGGCTCGGCCGCGTGGTCGGCAAGGCCTTCATCGACGCCGGCTTCGACGTCCGCGCCGCCACCCGTACCGGCAAGGTGCCGGCCGAACTGCAGGGCGCCACCGCGGTTGCCGGCGACGCGCTGGATCGCCAATCCCTGATCCGCGCCACCCAAGGCGTCAACATCATCTTCAACGGCCTGAACCCGATCTACACTGATTGGGGCAAGTGCATGCCGATGGCCGAGAACGTCATGGCCGCCTGCCGTGAAAACGGCGCCCTGCATCTCTTTCCGGGCACGGTCTACAATTACGGCTCGCCGATGCCGCAGGTGATCACCGAAGCGACGCCGTTCCATCCGACCACCGAGAAAGGCCGTATCCGCTGTGCCATGGAAGACCTGTTTCGCGGCGAGGCCGAAGCCGGCCGGGTCCGCACCATCATCCTGCGCGCCGGCGACTTCTTCGGCGGCACCGGCCGCGGCTCCTGGTTCGACCTCGTCGTCGCCGCCAAGATAGAGAAGGGCGTCTACACCGCGCCCGGCCCGGCCGACCTGACCCATGAATGGGCCTACCTGCCGGACTTCGCCGTCGCCTTCGTCGGCCTGGCGAAGAACCTCGACAAAACGGGCTCCTTCGAAGCCATCAACTTCCCCGGCCACGCCATCACCGACCTCGACATGAAGGCGGCAGCCGAGAAGGCGCTGGGCCGCAAGCTGAAGCTCTCCTTCATGCCCTGGTGGGTTCTGCGCGCCGGCAGCCCGTTCGTCGCCATGTGGAAGGAGATCGTGTCGATGTCCTATCTGCGCTTCGAAGCGCACCGGCTGGTCTCGACGCGGCTGGAAAAGATCATCGGCGAAATCCCGCATACCCCGCTCGATGAAGCGGTGAAGGAGGCCTTGCAGGATATCGGCATCGCCGTGCAGCCCTCGCGCCTGGCTGCTTGATCAAAAGCTCCAACGAAAGATGAAACGGCCGGGTTTCAAAGCCCGGCCGCAATTCATTGAAGATCAGATTCTGCCCATCAGCAGCAGGATGAGCAGCACGACCAAAATGACGCCGACAATGCCGGAAGGGCCGTAGCCCCAGGAGCGCGAATGTGGCCATGCCGGCACGGCGCCGATCAGGATCAGGATCAGGATTATTACGAGAATTGTGCCGATCGTCATGAAAAATCCTCGCCGTCTGGTTGAACTTCGAGGGAACAATGCAAAAAGCCGCCCGGTTGTTCCGGACGGCTTCTTGCACTGCCTATCTGAAAAAGCTCTATTCCGCGGCTTTCGGGAAGGCTTCCGTCGGCTCGACGCCGGCATCGGCAGCGGGCTCGTCGGTCGTGACCTTGCCCTTGCCACTGCGGAACAGGCGTCCGAACCAGCTGCGCCGCTGGCCGGGCTTCACTTTGGCGCGGGTGAAAACCATCAGCATCGACGGCGTCACCACCAGCGTCAGCAGCGTGGCGAAGGACAGGCCAAAGACGATCGCCGAGGACAGCGATATCCACCATTGCGTCGACGGCGCGTTGATCGTCGTCTCGTGATGGAAGATTTCGAGACCGAGACCGAAGGCGATCGGCAGCACGCCGAGGATGGCCGACACCGCCGTCAGCACCACCGGGCGGGCGCGCTCGCGGCAGGTCTGCAGCACCGCGTCCATCTTGTCCCAGCCTTCCTCGCGCAATCGGTCATAGGTGTCGATGAGCACGATGTTGTTGTTCACCACCACGCCGGCCAGCGCGATGACGCCGATGCCCGACATGACGATGCCGAAGGCCTCGCCTGTCAGAAGCAAGCCTAGGAACACGCCGATCGTCGCCATGACCACGCAGGACAAGACAAGCCACACGCTGGTGAACTTGTTGAACTGCGCCAAGAGCACCAGGAAGATCAGGAAGATCGCCGCGCCAAAGGCCTTGCCGAGGAAGGCGCTGGCTTCCGCGCTGTCCTCGTTGGAGCCGGCGAGCTTCCAGCGAATGCCGCTGCCGAGATCCATGTCGGCGACGGCCTTAGTCACCTGCTCCTGCACCGCCGCGACCTGCGCGCCGGCGCTGACATTGGCCTGCACGACCACGGTGCGCGCGCCGTCGATGCGGTTGAGAATGCCGACGGTCGGCTCGGGCTTGCGCACGACGAAGTTGGAGATCGGCACAGAGCCTTGCGAGGTCTGCACACGAAGCTCGTCGAGCGTCGACAGCGTGCGCCGGTCTTCGGGCAGGCGCAGCCTTATGTCGACCGCGTCGTCGGCGCCGGCCGGCCTGTATTCCGAGAGCTTGAGGCCGTTGGTGACCAGTTGCACCACCGTGCCCACCGAGGTCGGGCTGATGCCGTATTGCGCCGCCTTGGCACGGTCGACCTCGAGCGCCCAGTCGACGCCGGGCGGCGGCAGGCCGTCCGAGATGTCGATGACATTGGGGATCTTGGCGATGCGCGCCGCGACCGCGCGCGCCTTGTCGTCGAGCCCGGCCGGGTCGGCGGCCGACAGCCGGATCTGGATCGGCTTGCCGGTCGGCGGGCCGGCTTCCGGAACGCGCACTTCGACATCGACGCCGGGGATGCCGGCCATCACGCCGCGCAGGTCATCGAGGATCTGGTTGGCGGATTTGCGCTGGCGCCAGTCGACGAACTCGTACTGGATGACCCCGACCACGTCTTCGGGAATGTCCTGGCCGCCGCCCTGGGTCTTGCCGACGCGCGTATAGACCGACTTCACGCCGGGCCAGCCGAGCAGCCGGTTCTCCGCCGTCTTGGTCGCGGCGTCCATTTCCGCCAGCGAAAGATTGCCGCGCGCATGCACATAGAGCAGGCCGTAATCCGGCTCGACGCTCGGGAAGAACTCGACGCCCGCGCCATATTTCGAATAGGCGAAGCCGACGCCGACCAGAAGGCCGACGGTGAGCAGGATGACGGTGATCGGGAAGCGGACAGCCTGCTTGACCACGGCCATGTACCAGCCGTCGCGATTGCCTTCCTCGTGATGCTCCGGCGCCTTGGCGAAGATCGCGCCCAAAGTCGGCCCGAACACCAGCGCATAGAGCATCGAGGCCGACAGCGTCACGATCAGCGTGATCGGCATGTATTTCATGAAATCGCCGATAATGCCGGGCCAGAACAAGAGCGGCGAGAACGCGGCGATGCGCGTCATCGTCGCCGCGACGACCGGGCCGGCCATGCGCTTGGCGGCCAGCGCGAAGGCGTCGGCCTTCGGCATGCCCTCGCTCATGCGCCGTTCGGCGAATTCGGTGACGATGATGGCGTCGTCCACCAGCATGCCGACCGCCAGGATCAGGCTGAACAGCACGATCATGTTGATCGTGTAGCCCATCATGGCGAGCAGCAGGATGCCCATCAGGAAGGATGACGGTATGGCAAGGCCGATGAGCAGGGAAGCCCGTCCCGACAGCGCGTAGAGGATGACGATGAACACCAGGATGATGGCGATCATCACATGGTTCTGAAGGTCGCCGAGCAGCTGGTTGACGAAGACGGACTTGTCCTGCGTGTAGGTGACGTGCATGCCCTCGGGCATTGTCTTGATGAAATTGTCCGACACTTCCCGGACATGGGTCAGCGTGTCGATCAGGTTGGCGCCGATGCGCTTCTTCACTTCGATGGCGATGGCCGGCCTGCCGTCGAGGCGCGTGACCGTCTCGGCGTCCTTGAAGGTCGAGCGGATGGTGGCGACATCCTTGGCCTGGACCACGGCGTTCGGTGTGGCGACCACCGGCAGGTTTGCGACATCTTCCGGCGTCTCGATCAGCGACGGCACCTTGACCGCGTATTTGCCTTCCGAGCCCTCGAGATTGCCGGCCGCGACCAGACTATTGGAAGAGGCGACACCCTGGATCACCTGATCGAGCTGCAACCCGTAGGAGGAAAGCTTGACCGGGTCGATGACGACCTCGACAAGATCGTCTCGCGCGCCCTGCAGCGAGCCTTCGAGCACGCCGGGCACTTCCTCAATGCGGTCGCGCAGCTCGCGCGCGGCGGCCGTCAGCACGCGCTCCGGCACATCGCCGGAAAGCGTCACGACCAGGACCGGGAATTCCGAAACGTTGACCTCGTTGACCGTCGGCTCCTCGGCCGCC
Source organism: Mesorhizobium sp. M2A.F.Ca.ET.042.01.1.1 (assembly GCF_003997405.1). Lineage (NCBI taxonomy): Bacteria > Pseudomonadati > Pseudomonadota > Alphaproteobacteria > Hyphomicrobiales > Phyllobacteriaceae > Mesorhizobium > Mesorhizobium sp. M2A.F.Ca.ET.042.01.1.1. The sequence continues at coordinate 5,043 of NZ_RZRX01000139.1, read as the reverse complement.
TGCGGCAGGTCGGCCTTGGCGTCCTGCACCTTGCTGCGTGTGTCCTGCAGCGCCGTCGCGAGATCCGTCTGCGGCTGGAATTCGACCAGCACATAGCCGCCGCCCTGGAAGGCGGCCGAGCGCATCTCCTTCAGCCCCTTGAGGCTCTTGAGCTTGCTTTCCATTGGCCTCAGCAGCAGCCGCTCGGAATCCTCCGGCGAGATACCTTGATAGATCAGGCTGACATACATCATCGGAATCGGAACGTCGGGTTCCGCTTCCTTCGGTGTCGACTGATAGGCGACCCAGCCCGCGACGAGCAGGAACAGCAGCGCCGATATTGTGAGGCGGGCGTTATTGATGGCGAGTCTGACGATATCCATGACTTCGGCCTGTTATGCTTCCAAGGCTTCGGACCGCCGTCGCCGGGTTGGTCCGGCGAGGGACGCGTCGTGCTCTACTGCGTGCCGGCGGTGGCTTCGCCGATCAGCTTGCTGATGGTCGCCTGGTCGGCCTCGACGGGCTTCACGAGGTCGCCTTCCTTCACCAGCTCCTGGCCGGCGACGATGATGCGCGCATCTTCCGGAATGCCGCCCAGCACCAGGCCGTGCGGCGTGTCGTCGACGAGATCGATCGGGAAGAAGGCCACCTTGTTATCCTTGCCGACGGCGCGGATGCCGAGATCGCCCTTGTCGCCGAGCGTCACCACCGAGCGCGGCAGCATGACCGCATTGGTCGGCTCGGCACTGAGCGTGATCTCGGCCGTCATGCCGGCGGGAATGGAGCCGTCGCCATTGGGGATCGCCACCTCGACGCGGAAGGTGCGGGTCTGCGCCGAAGCGTCGCGGCTGATATAGCGGACCGTGCCGGTGACCTTCTGGTCGTTGACCAGGCGCACATCGGCCTGGTCGCCGATCTTGACGTAGCGCAGGTCGCGCTCGCTGATCTCGCCGCGCGCGATTATGGGATCGAGCTTCAGGATAGTCGCCACCTCGCCGCCCTGCATCACCGAACTGCCGAGCTCCACCGGGATGCGGTCGATGACGCCGTCGAACGGCGCCTTCACCTCATTGCGGTCGAGCTCCGCCTGCGCGGTATCGAGCTGCGATTGCGCGAGGGTCAGGTTGGAGCGGGCAGTGTCGAGCTGCAGCTTCGGCAGATTGCCGGTCTTGGCCAGTCGCTCGGCGGCGTCGAGCTCGGCCTTGCGCTGCACAAGCAGCTGCCTGGCGTTGTCGACATTGGAGATCTTCTCCTCGGCCGCGAACATCAGCACGAGATCGCCTGTCTTGACATGGTCGCCCTGCTTGACCGGCAGCTTTTCGATGACGCCGGCGACGCGCGTCGCCAGCACGGCGCGCTTGTCGGCCTCGGTCAGGCCGGAGATGCGGATGGCGCGCGCGAAGGTCTTGCGCGGCGGCGTCACCACCGCCACGGTGCGCGGCGCGGCCTTTGGCTCAGCCTCGGCTGTCTTCGCCTTCGCGGCCTCCGGCTGGCGGGCGCCGGCCTGTTTGTCGGTGGTAACCGACTTGTCGGTAGTAGCCGACTTGTCGGTGGTGACCGACTTGTCCGCGGCGCTGCCGACGGAGGAAAACTCGCCCGTTCCCATCCAGGTCGCGAAACCGATGAGCACGGCAACGGCTGCAAGCTTGTGAAACCTGATTTTCGGCATCGTCATTTTTCCGTAGCAGGACCTGGCGAGGTCGGCGCTTCCGACTTGGGCGCGCGGCCGATATGGGTGTGCGCGGGGCCTAGTTCAATTTGCCGTGATCTGCGGACGCCGCTTCTACCTGAAAGTTGCGGCGCAATATAGTCGGAAAAGTTGCGGGAACATTGCGGCAAGGAACGCCGTACCTCGACAAACACGGGCTTTTCTGCCGGCCGGTTGGCGCTTTTGCCGGCGCGCCGGCAGGTTTCCCCAAGGTTACTGGCAGCAGCCGTCAGCATGATGCGAAAAATCGTCCACGGGCGGCGACAACCGCCCGGTTGGAGCGCGGTGACGCCCCGCTATCCTCGGGTTGAAGCTGTCAAGTGATGAGATTGAGCAGCCGGAAGATCCGCTCGAATGTCCTGCCGTAAGGCGGGTGCAGCAGGCCGCCCGCGCTGAGCTTCGACTGGATGAAGATCGGCTTTTCCTTGCTGAAGGTGCGAAATCCCCATTCCCCGTGATAGGCGCCGGAACCGCTCTCGCCGACGCCGCCGAAGGGCTGCCGCTCCTGCACCAGATGCAGCATGCAGTCGTTGATCGTGACGCCGCCGGCCACCGTCTCGCGCATCACCCTTTGGCGGTTGGCGCTGTCGCCGCCGAACCAGTAGAGCGCCAGTGGCCGCTCGCCCCGGTTCACATGGTCGATGGCCTCGTCGACCGTGCCATATTCGACGATCGGCAGCACCGGTCCGAAAATCTCCTCGCGCATCAGCCGCAGATTGTCGCCTGCGTTGCGCACCAGCACCGGCGCCATCTTGCGGTCGCTGACGCCGAGCGTCTCGTTGGCCGGGTTGACCTCGGTGATGTCGGCGCCGCTGTCGCGCGCTTCCGCGACCATGTCGCTCAGCCGCCGGTGATGCCGCTCGCTGACGATCGCCGTATAGTCGGGATTGTCGCCGAGACGCGGATAGAGCTTGGCCATGGTGACCGCGAACTTGGCCGCGACCGCCGCGCCCTGGCCTTGCGGCACCATCAGATAGTCCGGCGCGATGCAGGTCTGTCCGGCATTGAGCAGCTTGCCATAGGCGACGCTGGCGACCGCCGCATCGAGGTCGCAGGACGGATCGAAGATCGCCGGCGACTTGCCGCCGAGTTCCAGCGTCACCGGCGTCAGGTTGGCGGCGGCGGCCAGCGCCACCTGGCGGCCGACCGCGGTCGAGCCGGTGAACAGGAGGTGGTCGAAAGGCAGCGACACGAATGCCTTGCCGACGTCGGCGTCGCCCACCATCACGGCGACCTCGTCGGCGGCGAAATATTTCTCGACCAGGCTGGCGAGCAGGTCCGAAAACTTCGGCGTCAGCTCAGACGGCTTGATCATGACGCGATTGCCGGCCGCGAGTGCGGCGGTGGCCGGCGCAACGGCGAGCTGGAACGGATAGTTCCAGGGCGAGACGATGCCGACGACGCCGAGCGGCTGCGGCAAGAGGCGGTTGCGCCCCGGCATAAACGGCAGGCTGGTGGCGACGCGGCGCTCGCGCATCCAGGCGCTGAGATGCGACAGCGCATGCCTGATGCCGGCGCGCACGACGAACAATTCGGCAAGCCGCGTCTCCTCAGCCGAGCGGGCAGAGAAATCGCTGTCGATCGCCGCACAGATCTCGGCCTCATGCTTTTCGGTGAGCGCCAGAAGGCGGTTCAGCCGGTCCTTGCGCACATCCAGCGTCGGGAACGGCTCCTTCTCGAAGGCTCGGCATTGCGCTTCAAACCGGACGCCAAGAGCGTTCTGCCTCGTTTGCAGCATCGCAACCTCCCCTTTACGTTCAGGTAAGACTACATCGCGCCGCGGGCATGATCCAGCGCCCCGCCGGTTCCGTTGCGGAAGATGCTGACAGCTGGGACGGACTTGCTGACAGGCATGGAAGACCTTAAGCCCGGCGCCGGGCCGACTCCGGCTTGATGTGCGCGGCGAGAAACTCCTTCACCCGGCGCCCCGGCGCCGGGCCGCGCAACGGCTTGAAGCCGTCATCGAGCTCGCCTGAAAGATCGAGCGTGGCGCGCTGGCCGACGGCGTCGTAATTCTCTTCCAGCCAGTCGCTGGCAGCACTTCGGCCGAGGTCGCGCAGATAGGCGATGAAGGCCCATTCGGCATTGACCTTGGACGAGGCCGAGAGGTCCTTGAAAGCCTCGTCGGCATCGATGCGGTGCATGCGGATGTCGCGATATTCGCCATGCGGCAGGCGTCCGGCCGCGATCAGCTCCTTGACGAAGGCGATCGAACGGAATTCGCGCAGCAGCCCGGCATTGAAGGTGATCTCGTCGATGCGGTTCTGGATCTCGTTGGCGCTTTTCGGCGTGCCTTCGCGCACCACGGGATTGATCTGCACCAGGAGCACATCCTCGGTGGCCGCCGCCTTGAAGAACGGAAAGAGCGCCGGATTGCCGCCATAGCCGCCATCCCAATAGGGTACGCCCTTGATCTCGACGGCGCGGAACAATTGCGGCAGGCAGGCCGACGCCATCACCGTGTCGAGGTCGATCTCGCCGTCGGAGAAAACCCGCAGCTGTCCGGTCTCGACATTCGTCGCCGAGATGAACAGCTCCATCGACTTGCAGGCGCGCACATTGTCGAAGTCGATCTCCTTCGCCACCACGTCGCGCAGCGGATTGAGGCCGAGCGGATTGGCGACATAGGGCGAGAACACCCGCGACATCGTGTCGAAGAAGAGATAGCCCGGCGTGTTCTCGATCGACCAGTTGCCCCACGCGACATCCCACGGCATGCGCTGCACCGGGCTGAAACGGCCCTTCGAGGCCACCGCCCGCCAGAAATCGTCGAGCTTCTTTCGCGCGCCTTCCACGCCGCCCCGGACAAAACCGTCGGCCAGCGCCACCGCGTTCATGGCGCCGGCGCTGGTGCCGGACACCGCCGCGATCTCCAGCCGCCCGTCCTCGAGCAGGCGGTCGAGCACGCCCCAGGAGAAGGCGCCGTGCGAGCCGCCGCCCTGGAGGGCGACGTTGATCTTCTTCTTTTCCTCCGCCTTGCCGTTCTTCGCCATGGCGTTCCTTGTCTTGATGCGCTGGCCTGCCCTTGCGTCATTTGCGAGGGCGGCTTCTGCCTGTCTATGTTGCAGTGCAGCATATAAGGACGAACCAAGGCAAGAACACGAACACACAAGCGTGATCACATGAAATTTCGGTCGCGAGACGCCCTTTCCTCGCCCACGAAAGTGGGGAGAGGTGGCCCGGCGCAGCCGGGACGGAGAGGGGCCTTCTCGACCGCCGAAATTTGCTTTGGGAACCTCGGCAGACCGGGGATTCATCGGCACTTCGCCGGAAAGAGCCGCTGCTTCACGGCCGGTCCCCCTCTCCGTCCCGGCTTCGCCGGGCCACCTCTCCCCCGCGTTGCGGGGGCGAGGAAC
>NZ_RZRX01000138.1:0-16921 GCF_003997405.1 Mesorhizobium sp. M2A.F.Ca.ET.042.01.1.1 | reverse complement strand
CCGACCGCCACAACCCCCGGCCTGCTTGATGACCTCAATCGGCTGGCCTTCCCCTACCGCTGGTCGACCCGAGCGATCCTGCTCGACAAGGTCGACGCTGTCCGCCTGCTGACCAGGATACGGCGGCAATGGTTCGCCAAGCGCAAGAGCATCGCCGCGATCCTGAAGGAGGTGATGACCAACGAGGCGTCAGCACTTCTTGACACCGACGCCGCCAACAAGGCGGCCGACGCCGACGCGTCGCTGCAGGAGCTCGGTGCCGACATGGCGGGGATGGCTTATGTCACCGCCACCGTCGCGGTCTGGGACCCCGACCCGCGCGTGGCCGACGAGAAATTGCGGCTCGTCGAAAAGGTCATCCAGGGTCGCGATTTCACCGCGATTGCCGAAACCGTCAACGCCGTCGACGCCTGGCTCGGCTCCTTGCCCGGGCACGCCTATGCCAATGTCCGCCAGCCTCCGATCTCAACGCTCAATCTCGCCCACATGATACCGCTGTCTGCCGTGTGGGCGGGGCCGGAACGGGACGAGCATCTGGTCAGTCCTCCCTTGCTCTACGGCAAGACCGAAGGCTCGACCCCGTTCCGGCTGGTCCTGCATGTCGGCGATGTCGGCCACACGCTGGTCGTCGGCCCGACCGGCGCTGGCAAATCCGTGCTGCTGGCGCTGATGGCGCTGCAGTTTTGCCGCTACCGCGATGCTCAGATCTTCGCCTTCGACTTCGGCGGGTCGATCCGAGCCGCGACGCTCGCCATGGGCGGCGACTGGCATGATCTCGGCGGTCACATCACCGAAGGCATGCAGGCCTCCGTTTCGCTGCAGCCGCTCGCGCGCATCCACGATACCTACGAGCGCGCCTGGGCGGCTGACTGGATCGTTGCAATCCTGACGCGCGAGGGGATCCAGATCACGCCCGACGCCAAGGAGCATATCTGGGCGGCGCTGACGTCGCTCGCCTCGGCTCCCGTCGAGGAGCGCACCATCACCGGGCTCAGCGTGCTTTTGCAAGCCAATGACCTGAAGCAGGCGCTTCGTCCCTACTGCGTCGGCGGCGCTCACGGCCGATTGCTCGACGCCGAGGCCGAGCATCTCGGCCATGCATCCGTGCTGTCGTTCGAAATCGAGGGTCTGGTGGGCACGGCGGCCGCGCCGGCCGTTCTGTCCTATCTGTTTCATCGCATCGGCGACCGGCTCGATGGCCGCCCAACGCTGCTCATCATCGACGAAGGCTGGCTTGCGCTGGACGATGACGCGTTCACAGGCCAGTTGCGTGAGTGGCTGAAGACGCTGCGCAAGAAGAATGCCAGCGTCGTCTTTGCCACCCAGTCACTCTCTGACATCGACAATTCGACGATCGCTCCGGCGATTATCGAAAGCTGCCCAACCCGGCTTCTGTTGCCAAATGAGCGCGCGATCGAGCCGCAGATTGCCGCCATCTATCGCCGCTTCGGCCTGAACGACCGCCAGATCGAGATCCTGGCGCGGGCGACACCCAAGCGCGATTATTACTGCCAGTCCCGCCGCGGCAACCGGCTCTTCGAGGTCGGCCTGTCCGAGGTCGGGCTGGCACTTTGCGCCGCGTCCTCGAAGAGCGATCAGGCCCTGATAGGCACCATCCTCGCCGAGCACGGCCGCGACGGCTTCCTGGCGGCCTGGCTGCGCGCCCGCGGCATCGGCTGGGCCGCCGACCTCATCCCCAATCCCACTGTTCTCGAACCTGGAAAGGATCCACAGCCATGACTGTCCGTCAAAGCCGCCCGCGCGCCCTTCTTCTGGTCACGGCGATGCTAGCCGGGCCGGTCGCGATCTCGCCGATGATGACCGCGCCGGCACATGCCCTCATCGTGTTCGATCCATCGAACTACTCGCAGAATGTGCTGACGGCCGCGCGTTCGCTGCACCAGATCACGAACCAGATCACCTCGCTTCAGAATCAGGCCCAGATGCTGATCAACCAGGCGCGCAACCTGGCCAGCCTGCCGTTGTCCTCGCTGCAGCAATTGCAGCAGTCGGTGCAAAGGACGCAACAGCTTCTCGGGCAAGCACAGAACATCGCCTTTGACGTCCAGCAGGTCGACAAGGCCTTTCAACAGCAATATGGCGACGTCTCGCTCTCCGCTCCGGACCAGCAGCTCGTCACGGACGCGCGCTCGCGTTGGCAAAACACAGTCGGCGGCCTCCAGGACGCCATGCGCGTCCAGGCGGGCGTTGTTGGAAACATCGAAACCGGTCGTGCGCAAATCTCGGCCCTGGTCGGCGCCAGCCAGTCGGCGGCCGGTGCGCTGCAGGCCGCGCAAGCAGGCAACCAGTTGCTTGCGCTCCAGGGCCAGCAGCTTGCGGACCTGACTGCCGTGATAGCCGCAAACGGTCGCGCCCAGGCGCTGACCGAAGCCGAACGTGCCACCGCGGTCGACCAGGGCCGCGAGCAACGTCGCCGCTTCCTCGCCCCTGGCTCCGGCTACCAGGCTGGCGACGTTCAGATGTTCAACCGTTGAGGTGATCGTCATGGACGGCAAAGCCCTCGCTCGCCTCGTGAGCGTCGTCTTCGTCGCGCTCGCCGTGACGGCAAGCGCGCTCGAGATGAGCCACAAGGCGGACAAGCCGCTAGGGGAGGGCCTGCACGCTCCGGCGGCTTCGATGCCCGATCCGCTTCGCGATGGCCTGCGCCGCTGCCAGGCCATCGGCGAGGCTGCCCTGCGGGATGATGGATGCGCGCGGCTGTGGGCAAAACAGCGTGATCGCTTCCTTGGTCTCGATAAGCTGTCGGCAAGCTCGACAAGCGCGCCGGCCGTTTCGCAGTCGCCGGGTGCTGCCTTGCGCGAGGTGCGATAGATGGGCAATACCGGTGTCATCGACCAGTTTCTGGCGACCTTCACCCGCTACATCGACTCGGGCTTCGGCCTGCTCGGCGGCGAGGTCGCCTTCGTCGCCACCACGCTGATCGTCATCGACGTGACGCTCGCCGGGCTTTTCTGGAGCTGGGGCGCCGATGAAGACATCCTCGCGCGGCTCGTCAGGAAGACGCTCTTCGTCGGCGTCTTCGCCTACCTGATCTCGAACTGGAACAGCCTGGCGCGAATTGTCTTCGAGAGTTTCTCCGGCCTTGGTCTCAAGGCGAGTGGAACCGGCTTTTCGGCACAGGACCTGCTGCACCCCGGCAAGGTGGCGCAAACCGGCCTCGACGCGGGGCGACCCTTGCTTGAGGCGATCTCCGGATTGATGGGCTACGTCTCCTTCTTTGAGAACTTCATCCAGATCGCTTGTCTGCTCTTTCCCTGGGCGCTCGTCCTGCTCGCCTTCTTCGTCCTGGCTGTGCAACTCTTCGTGACGCTGATCGAATTCAAGCTGGCGACGCTGGCCGGCTTCGTGCTTATCCCCTTCGGCCTGTTCGGCAAGACGGCCTTCATGGCCGAACGGGTGCTGGGCAATGTGATTTCGTCCGGCATCAAGGTTCTGGTGCTTGCCGTGGTGATCGGCATCGGATCGACGCTCTTCGGCGAATTCACCCAAGGCTTCGGCGGCGAGAACCCCACCATCGACCAGGCCATGGCGATCGTGTTGGCGGCGCTGTCGCTGCTTGGCCTCGGCATCTTCGGGCCCGGCATCGCCAATGGTCTCGTCGCGGGTGGACCGCAGCTTGGCGCCGGTGCTGCCGTTGGCACTGGCCTTGCCGCGGGTGGCATGGCGGTCGCAGGCTACGGCGCGGCCGGTCTGGCGGCGCGAGGCGGGACAGCGGCAGTCTCGGGAACTGTGTCGGCAACACGGGGCGCGGCGTCGCTCGCTGGCGGCGGCTCGGCTGCTTACACATTTGCCGCGGTCGGCCAGCCAGGTGCCGCAGGCATCGCCTCCGGCCTCAGTGGCCTTGCGCGCGCTGGTGCTGCGGCGGCGGCCTCGCCGCTGAAGCGCGCCGCAATGAATGCGGGGCAATCGCTTCAGTCCAGCTTTGCCTCCGGCGCCAGTTCGGCCGCTGAAATCACTGGCGGGTCGTCGACCTTGGGAACGATCGGAGGCGGCTGGGCGTCGGCCACGGCTCCTCAGCCCGCAACGGGCAAGTCATTCGGCAATCAAGGACAGCCCGAATGGGCCAGACGTTTGCAGCGCTCACAGCGCCTCTCCCATGGCGCCCAGACCGCCGCCCACGCGGTACGCGCCGGCGATAGCCATGGCAGCGGCGCTTCGATTTCTCTTTCTGAAGGCGAATGACCCCATGAACATCTTTAGGCGCCCCGCCGTCCACTACGGCAAGACCCCTCGACCGGAGACACCCTATCAGAAGGCGGCGCAGGTCTGGGACGAGCGCATCGGCTCCGCCCGCGTCCAGGCGCGGAACTGGCGCCTGATGGCATTCGGATCGCTGATCCTGTCGGCAGGCCTTGCCGCTTCCCTGGTCTGGCAATTGGCCCGCGGTACCGTCGTGCCCTGGGTCGTGCAGGTCGACAGGTTGGGCGAGGTCCAGGCGACCGCACCCGCGATCGCCGGCTATAAGCCGACCGATCCGCAGATCGCCTGGCATCTCGCCCGCTTCATCGAACAGGTGCGCTCCATTCCCGCTGATCCGGTCATCCTGCGTCAGGACTGGCTGCGCGCCTATGAATGGACCACCGATCAGGGTGCTGCGGCGCTCAACGACTATGCTCGGGCCAACGACCCTTTCTCCATGGTCGGCAAGCAACAGGTCGCGGTGGAGATTTCCTCGGTCATCCGCGCCTCGCCGAACTCCTTTCGTGTCGCCTGGATCGAGCGCCGGTATGAAAACGGCCAGCTTTCCGGCACCGAGCGCTGGACCGCGATCCTGACGATCGTAACGCAGATGCCAAATGACGCCGAGCGACTTCGCGCCAATCCGCTCGGCATCTATGTCAACGCCGTCAACTGGTCGCGGGAGATGAGCCAATGAGCCAGACCTTGCGTCTTGAAGCCGGCTCGATGTTTTCAAAATATCTGCTATCAGCCATGCTGGTCTCGGGGACGTCGCTGCTCGCAAGCTGCGCCATGTCTCCGAAAAAGCCCCCGGAGATCAGTTACGACAGCTATGTTCCGCCGTTGCCGCCGGCTCCGGCGGCCGCGACAGAGCAAAGGCCGAAACCTCTGCGCGTGCCACCCGGCTGGGCTCCCGCGCGCGGCGGCGCCATCGGCGAGACACCGGCCGCGCGCGTCGAGAACGCGAACGCCGCGGCGCGCGTGGAGCCGCGCCGGGAGGGCTACTACAACGCCATCCAGATCTACCCGTGGAGCGAAGGAGCGCTCTATCAGGTCTACGCCGCGCCTGGCCAGATAACGGACATTGCGCTTGAGCCGGGCGAGAGCCTGACGGGAGAGGGTCCGATCGCCGCCGGTGATACCGCGCGCTGGATCATTGGCAACACCGAAACCGGTTCGGGCATTGCCCGACGCGTCCACGTCCTAGTGAAACCCTCGCGGGTCGACATCACAACGAACCTCATCATCGCCACTGATCGGCGCAGCTACATGCTTGAGCTACGATCCGGCGCGAAGCCCTATATGCCCGCCGTTTCGTGGTCCTACCCGGCGCTGAAAGCGGGCCTGCTGCAGAGCGTGGCCGCAACGCCGGTCATACCGGACGTTACAGCGCGCAACTATCGCTACGGCCTCACCGGCGACAGCCCGCCCTGGAAGCCGGTGAGCGCCTATGACGATGGCCGCAGGGTCTATGTCGAGTTTCCGCGCGGCATCATGCAAGGCGAGATGCCACCGGTCTTTGTCATCGGTCCGGATGGCGAGGCCGAAATCACCAACAGCCGCGTCTATAAAAACATCCTGATTGTCGACCGCCTTTTCGGCGCTGCCGAACTGCGTCTTGGCGCCGGCAAGCGGCAGCAAACGGTAAGGATAGCCCGCCTCGACGGAGGGAGAACCGATGGATTGTGGCACAGGCCAGGCGACAACGCCGGATCGAAGGCGCCGACCCCGGCGTCGAAGGGAGCGCCGCAGCCATGAACGAGAAGGATTGGCTTGTCGAACCCATGCGGCTTCGCGCCGAGGCGCCGCGTGTCACGCGTCTGTCGCGCAAGATGCTCGCAGCCATCGCCTTCGTAGCCTCGTTCGGTGTCGGCGGCGCGCTGATTTACGCTCTGCAGGACTCCAACAGATTCAAGCAGGGCGAGGAACTCTACCCAACCTCCAATCGGCCGCCCGCCGATGGACTGGCAGGGCTTCCGCGCGACTATACCGGGCCTGTCCTTGGGCCGCCGCTGCCGGGAGACCTCGGCGGACCGATCCTCGATGCCCAAAACAAGGGGCAGGGGGGCGTACCAAACTCGGTCGCAAGCCCTGCGATCGACGAAGCCGAGCAACGCCGGCGGGCCGAGGAGGAAGCCGCCAGAACCTCGCGCGTGTTTTTTCAGATTGCGCAGGAAGGTGCCAGGACCGCCGAAGCGTCCGCCCCTGCTGGCATCGACCTTGCCAGTCAGAACGGACAGCAAAATGCGCATGATCGCCAGCTAGCTTTCCTGTGGGCCGCCGCCGACCGGCGTACCGTGGCGCCAGATCACGTCACGCCTCCGATTTCCCAGTATGTGCTTCAAGCCGGCGCCGTGATCCCGGCCGCGCTCATCACGGGTATCCGGTCCGACCTGCCCGGCCAGATCAGCGCCCAGGTAACTGAAAATGTCTATGACAGTCCCACCGGCCGCTCCCTGCTCATCCCGCAGGGCACTCGTGTTATCGGGCAATACGACAGCGGAATTGGTCCGGGACAGCGTCGCGTGCTGCTTGTCTGGAACAGGCTGATCTTTCCCGACGGGCGCTCCATCGTTCTGGAACGGCAGCCAGGGGCGGGCGCGGAAGGCTATGCTGGCCTCGAGGACGGCGTCGACTATCACTGGGGCCAGCTATTCAAGGCTGCGGCGTTGTCGACTGTTCTGAGCATTGGCGCGCAGGCCGGTACCTCCGACCAAGACAGCGATATCGTCCGTGCTCTGCGCAGCGGCGCCTCCGATAGCGTAAACCAGGTGGGTCAGCAAGTCGTTCAGCGCCAGCTCGCTATAGCGCCGACTCTTATGATCCGGCCAGGATTTCCCGTTCGCGTCCTCGTCACCCGCGACCTTGCGCTTGAACCATATGGAGGTTGACATGGCCAAGTTGAAACTCGCAGTGATCGCCGACGACAAGCCGGTGAAGATCACCGTGGAACTGCCGGCGGCTCTGCATCGCGATTTGGTGAAATATGGAGAGATCCTTGGCCGCGAGACAGGGCAGCCACCCGCCAGCCCGTCGCGCTTGATCGCGCCGATGCTTGAGCGGTTCATCGCGGCGGATCGCGGCTTTTCCAAAGCAAAGAAGGAGCAGGCTTAGATCAGGCTTATCTTCTACCAGCCCACTTGATGCGCTGGCGCACGACCGCTTCGGCCGGTAATCGGGGTAATCCACTCGATCGGCAGTGGCTTGCCCGATCGAGGCAATAGAGGACTAAATTAGCCGCGCCGCTTGCCGGGGACCGGCGGGGCTACGGTTGATTTGGCCCAATGCCGGAGATGGGCTGAAGGAGGCGGGCGACCCTGAGGGTGAGCTTCCTGGGCGTCGCCCGTCTTGGACATGTCAGACCAGCATTTCCAAATCATTCGTTGAAGAAGTTCGCGAGTGCGATTTGGCTGCCGCCGGGCTTCACTCCCGCAAATGCGTCAAGATGCGGAATACCGGCCAACGGGCAATAGCTTCCCGAAGCTTGCTGAAAAGCTTGCTGTCTTTGTCGATGGCAGAACGAACCTGAACGGCAGCCCATCCGGCTTTCATTGTGGCGCCCACATGGCAGTGGCAGACGATGGCGTGCAGCTGCCATTCCGCCAGCTCGAAGAAGCGCTTGGCCTCGCCGTACGTGTCGTCCTTCAAACCTTGCGCGCGCAACACCGGATCCGCGAAGGCGATGCTGAGCGCGGAGCCCACGCACTGTTCTTTGTGGCGCACATCCAGGGTCATGTACTCCGTCCCCGGGAAGGCGACGATGCAACGCTCGGGGTTTCGCTCGAGCAGCATGGCCCAATGCTCCAAGCGCTGAGTTCGCGTCATGGCCGGAAACGATGGTTCGACTTCCGCGACCGCATTCAGTTCTTCAAGTGTCTGGTATTTCATGGCCGTCTCCTGTGCGAGGCCTCCCTCCTGCAGCAGCGCAGTCCAGAGTCGCCTCCGCGTCCCTTCGCAGCCAAACCTCGTTCTGGTTGGGAAGTTCCAGCGTGTAGAAGATTTGAAGTGGCTCCTCCGCCACCTACCCAATGGCCCAACCCTTGGGACACCACAGTGTAAAGAAGCCCGACGGTTTGACGTATGAACGTTACGTCCGGGGGGCGCCGCACCGCCTACGGGACAAGCGACCGACAGGGAACCGAGCCCAGGCCCGGGCGCCTGGAACCTTATGGAACATTTTATCGCTCGCCTGATTTTTGTGGCAGCCGCTTCGGCATCTCGACGGCCATTCAGCGATGGAGAAACGATTGCTCGCTGAGAGTGAGGTTCATCATAAATCGGAAGATGTTGATGCCCGCGTGTTGTCCGATGTTGTGGCTGCCCTCAACCGCAGAGTCACCATCTCTCACGAGTTCGACATCCCCTACATTGCCGGCTACAGCCTCGATGCCAAGACCGTCTACATCGACAGACATCTACCCCTCACACTGAAGGCGAAGAACAAAGCGGTTCGGATCGAGCCTTTCTTAGTGTGTCACGAGATCGTCGAGAAGGCGCTTCTGGATGAGTTACGACTGCATTACCTTCACGCGCACCAGATTGCCTCACGCATCGAACGGGATGCCGTTCGAACGAGCGGCATAAGGTGGGTGGACTATCAGCGCTTCATGAAGCGTCATGAAAAGGCAATCGACGAAGAAACATTGAAGAAAGTGCCTGCCGATCTGGACCTCACACCATACAAGGACCTTGACGACTACGCGCTTCTTCGGCGGCTCACGAAAACCCATTCCTGAGCCGGTCTGCTTCTACGCAGGAGAGCTCCCACTGGATCGATAGCCCGCAGCTGGTGTGTCGAAGGTTGCCAGTCAGTTTCGCGGCAGCTTGTGGATCTCGAGCCGTACCGGGCCGCCTCGATCGCAACTGGTGCAAAACAGTGCTCTCTCAACCGAGCTGAACAGGGCATCCTTACCATAGCGGCGGATCAGACTAGCGGGTTCGACGGGCGCATGGTGCGAGCAGTTCTTGCACCATGCGCACAGCGTGTGCCATTCGCGCAGATCACCAAGCGACACGTCGAGGCCGGCATGGACGCTGCCCTCGACGATCGTTTCAGGCGGGAGTTTGGGTTCTCCCGGCGTGAGGATTTTCTCCATGATGTGGCGGCTATTGTAGTGGATCAGCAGCATGCCGGGGCGCCGGCGGATAGCCGTCTGCCAGGCGGCTTGGCTGACCGAGAAATCAGGCGAGCGGCTGATCGTCTCGACCAGCGCCGTCTCCTCGCGATCCCAGACCTCAATGCGAAAGTTGTCTTCGTCCGTTTTGGGCATAGCTTCGCCGGCCAGCGCGGTTGAAGCGCGTTGCCCTCGGTCCTTTCCGTCTCCAGATCGAAACAGGAATAAGGAACATATTCCTGTCTCGTCAAGGCTCACCTTGACTTCGTGTTCTTGTTTTGTTCATATCACGCTAATGGATCATAGGAGGCGAGCATGGAGCTTCGCTTGGACATTGAGGGCGCCACACCCGAGGAAATTGCACGCGGCATAAAGGCGGCACAGGCCATTTTTGATCAGGCTAGGATAACGGCTGAGCAGGCCGCCCACGGCATGTTCGCGTTGGAGGGCTGGGACATCAGAGGATTCCCCGAAGGCCAGGAGCCAAGTGAGCAGGAGCAGAAGGCGGCGGATGCGTGGCTGGAAGCCAATCGTGCAGCCTGCGATGCGTGTTGCTCGGGGTGGCCTGAAGACAAGGTCTGCCGGCACCTGGTCTTGGAATTGGTCGGCGTGCTACGTTCGAAGGTGGAAGCGGCAAATCCGGCCAATTGGCCGGAGCGAAGACGACTCTTTGGCGACCTCATCGAGCGCCTGGAAACCGCCACGGGACCGGACCGGCAGATCGACATCGACATTGCTTTTGCGCTTGGATGGGTGGATGAGCGTGGCACGCCGGAACAGGCTGCGGAATTGGACCTGCCCTATCTTACCAGCAATCTGGCGCAGGTCGCCGCGATTGCCCACAAATCCTTGGCGGACTGGACCATCGAGATCGACCAGGAACCCTGCGACGCCCGCGTGATCAATCCTCGCCGCGGAGACGACATCCTTGACGATGACCTGAGTATGGCGGCATGGCGCGACTTCGACGGATCGCTGCACATGGAAAAACCACCGGTCAACACCGCCATCGCTCTGACGCTGGCGATCATGCGTGGCCAGGCTGCTCATTTCGAATAGCGTAGACAGTGGTTAAGCGCGGGCGAGGCATCCCGGCGCCGTCGATTATCGACCGCGATTGGCCCCATCAGGTGGCGCTGCCGGACGATATCTGCACGGATCGTAACTTCACGCTGATCGGATGTTTCCTCAGAGAGCGTGGCCTCAAATGTCAGACGCGAATGGTGATCGCAGTCTGGGAGAACGGCAAGCAGGAGCAATGGCGGTTGTATTGCTTCGCCGGGCGCGAAGCCGCCGTCGCATTCCTCAGCCACTTTGGGGGGATTGCGTTTGATCCGAAGCGAGACCGGGAGAGGGGAAGTGCACGCGGCGTTTGGCGGCGCCAGGGCGCCTATGAGCGAATTCTGGTGCTTGGGCCGCTCAGCGTGCCGGAAATCCTGCGGCGATGACCTATGACTTCTCGGGACGCACCATCTCAACCGAGAACGAGCCGACCGGGAGCGGCCGCAGCAACTCCGCTTCGGGCTTGGTCAGGTTGAGCCAGGCCGCCCAGTTCTCCGGCTGAAGGACGACGATCTGACGGTTGTGGATCGGCGCGACGTCGGGTCCGGGCTCGGTGGTGAGCATGGTGAACGTGGGTGGCTTGTTGCCGGCGGCTTCACGCCAAAGGCCGGCAATCGCCATGAATGGCGAGCCGTTGAGCGTAAAACGGTGCTTGGCCTTCGGATACTTCGTTCCTGTAAACTCGAAGAAGGCCGACGCCGGCACCAGGCAACGGTTGCTGTTGCCGAATTGCCGGCCCTCTGAGCGGAAGTTGAACACAGGGCCGCCTTTGAGCCCCGAGGGCGGAAATCCGAAGGTCATCGAGGCGAGCTCGATGGTGTCGCCTGTGGCGCGCATGATGGGCGCCGGATCATTGATGCGGATATCGTCTGCCTGCGGGAGATCGAGCTCGGTTTGATGGGTAGGGATCTTGAGCGCCAGCGATTCCATCATCCGGCAGTATTCAGCCCAGGCGATATGCTGTTCGTAATCGTTGCACATTCGGCTCTCTCACTCGATCGGATGGCGTTCCGCAAAAGTCAGCGGGCGCTACGTTCCCAATCCTCGAGCTGCTTCGCGAGCATTTCAAGCGCCTCGACATCGAGTGCGTAGTTGCCACCTTGCGCCGGGTAACGCTGCATCTGGTGACGGTAGAAGACCAGCCACTTTGGCAAGTCGGCGATCGGGAATGTCCCTCGCCAAATGTTTTTCTCCAGCGTGAAGGTCCCCGCCGCCGAATCGTAAGTCGCTATGGTCTTCATGCAGGCGTTATAGGTTTGTGTTTCTGAAACAAAAGGCGGGGCCGATCGTTGGCGAGCTGCAACGATGGGTACTCCATGCCATCCACCTCGATCAGGAAAACAGAATACGATCCGACCAGCAGGATTCTCTCGGCCTGGTTCGTGGCCAGCGGCAAGCGTTACGACTTTGAGGGAGTGCCTCCGGAAACCTACACCGCATTCCGGTCGGCTTTTGTCAAAGGCCGCTTTTTCAACAACCATATCCGCAATCACTTCCAGTACCGACGTATTCCCGACTAGCTGTCGAGTTCCAGCGGCTGATGGTCCTCCTGGAACTGGTGCCACATAACCTGTCTGATGTCTTTGCAGTCGACAACCTGACCGCACGTCTCACACCGATAATAATCCGAACCCTCCTTGGAGTCCGGCGGGCGGTGCACCGTCGCTCCTTTGCAGGGCCGAGTTCGGAACGCCACGGCCACTCTTTTCGGGGAAGAGTAAAGCGCCCTTGCACCTTCGAGCTCGGCTGATCGGCCAGATCGCAATATCAGTCGTTTAATCGCCCGGACTTTGCGTAATGCGAACGGCGCCCTTCGCCGGGACTTTCGGTCCGCAGCCTGCCCCTGCTGCCCTGAATTATGCAGCCTTCCCCGCGTAGATAGCGTGAAGCGTCTCGGGCTTCAGATGTGTGTAGCGGCGCAGCATCTTCCAATCTTTGTGCCCAGTGACCAGCGCTACCTGTTCAATTGTGAACCCAGCTTCAAACAGACGGCTCGTTCCTTCGTGCCGCAAGTCGTGAAAATGAAGATCCTGGATGTCTAAGTCGCCGCAACCTCGGCGGAAGGCGGTGCCGACCGACTTATGATTGAACGGGAAAATTCGATCATCGTCATTGCTCCGTTTTGCCCGCTGCTCCTCGACGATGGCCCACGCATCATATCCAGTGGCCGCAAACAGCGGTATGCGCTGATTGTTGCCGTTCTTGTTTCGAGGGTCCTTCCGGTCGCGGATTAGGAGCATCCGCGTGCGAGGTTCCAAATCAGACCAACGCACCTTGCAGATCTCCTCCTGGCGCATGGCGGTTGCGACCGCGAAACGAATGATCTGGCCAATCGGCGCAGTTTGGCGAGGGTTCGCATCGAAATGACTAATCAGCTTGTCGAGTTCATCCTGCGTCGGCCGCCTGTCGCGCTGCTGGCCTTTGCCAACCAGACCGAGCCTCTTTAGGGCGATACGCGCCAGATCAACCGGCTCGACCTTGACCGGTAGGCCGTGGACGGCCGCAGCATGAGACAGGATAAGCTTTATAAACCCGATATCGGTGCCGAGCGTCATCGGTCCGGCACCTTGGGCGGCTCGCTCGCGACCAAAAAGGATGAGCCGTTCGCGATCGAGAGCCGCGATGTTGCATTTCCCCAGGTGTCGTTGGAGCATATCGAGGGCGGCGGCCTTGGAGCGGCGAGGGGACTTGCCTACATCGCACATGTCGTCGATATGGAGGTCGATGAGTTCGCCGAAAGTTTTAAGGCGCGCTACACGGGACTTGGTCGGTGTCTCGCCGCGGTCGACTTGGCGTTCGGTTTCGGTCGCCCATCGCCTTGCGTCGTCTCGGCGCAAGAACGTCTCACTGACGTAGCGACCTTTGCGACGAACCTGCACGCGCCAGGAACCGGATGAGAGCTTCGTGAAGGTGGCCATTTTTCGTGTGCGCTCCGTGTGCACTGAGAGATCGAAACGTGGCGAAAAGGGTCGTATTTTGGCGTAAATTCGTCTGCACTCGGCAGGTTGTAGGAATTTGATGTTAAAGGAAAAATGCTGAAAAATCAAGGGCATAGAGTAGCCGTTGCGCCCATGATGGACTGGACGGATCGGCATTGCCGGTTCTTCCACCGTCAGTTGACGAGACGCGCGCTGCTCTACACCGAGATGGTCGTGGCGGACGCGGTCATCCACGGCGCGCGTGAACGGTTGCTCGGTTTCGACGATGTCGAGCATCCGGTGGCGCTGCAGCTTGGCGGATCGGATCCGGCAAAGCTCGTCGAGGCGGCGCGGATCGGTGAGGCCTTCGGCTATGACGAGATCAACCTCAATGTCGGCTGCCCGTCCGACCGTGTCCAGTCGGGGACGTTCGGCGCCTGCCTGATGAAGACGCCGGCCCTGGTGGCCGACTGCGTCGCAGCCATGAAGGCGTCGGTGAAAATCCCCGTCACGGTCAAATGCCGCATCGGCGTCGACGACCAGGACCCGGAGCCTGCGCTCGACACGCTTGCCGACGGCGTGCTCGCGGCCGGCGCCGACGCGCTCTGGGTGCATGCCCGAAAGGCCTGGCTGGAAGGGCTGAGCCCCAAGGAGAATCGCGACATCCCGCCGCTCGACTATCCGCGCGTCTACCGGCTGAAGGCCAGAAAGCCGAACGACTTCATCGGCATCAATGGCGGCATTCAATCGCTTGCGGAGGCGTCGGCGCATCTCGCTCATGTCGATGGCGCCATGCTCGGCCGTGCAGCCTACCATACGCCGGGCATCCTGACCGGCGTCGACACCGCGTTCTATGGCGAGGCGCTTGCCGCCTTCGATTACGCGGCACTGATCGACGCCATGGCCGGTTACGCCGCGCGCCATATCGAGCGCGGCGGGCGGCTCGGCCACATCACCCGCCATATGGTCGGACTGTTCCATGGCCTGCCCGGCGCGCGCCGCTTCCGGCAGATACTTTCCACGGATGCGAACAAACCTGGAGCCGGGCCGGAGGTGCTGAAGACCGCTTTCGCGGCAATCGATTTCGCGGCGGCGGAAGCCGAGGCGGCCTGACTCGATCCGATTAATCCCGCAGGATCATGCGGTCGCCGCGCACGTCGAAGCCTGACAACGAACCGATGAAGTTCATGCCGAGCAGGCTTTGTTCCAGCATGCCGGGCGCGGCGACCATCACCGTCATATCCTTGCGCACGATGCCGCCGATCGCCAGTTCGTCGGTTCTGACGGTCGCGGCGCGCGCCATGCCGTTGGCGGTGGAGACGTCGACGCTGTAGCTGAGCGCCGCCGGGTTGAAGCCCGCGGCCTGGGCATCCTCCGATGTCAGCACGGTGGTGGTCGCGCCGGTGTCGACGACGGCGCGCACCGGCGCGCCGTTGACCAGGATGCGGGCCTCGAAATGGCCATTGTCGGCCTTGTCGAGCGTGACGGTCGGGCGGCCGTTCTCCACGCCGAGCGCCAGCGGGCTGCCCGGGACGAGACCGGCCGTCACGCGGCTCGCGACGTCCTGCAGCTCGTAGCGATACTGATAGCCGGCGATCAGCACGAGGATCAGTGCGGCCCAGACACCGATATTGCGTGCCATGTCGCCAAGCGGCCGGCCCGAGCGGAGCAGGCTCGCGCCGATCACCATGACCAGGACGCCGACCCAGATCAGCCGGCCGAAATCATTGTTGTTCATGCCGAAAGTGCGGCCGGCCGAGTTGTTGAGCATCAGCAGCACCAGCCCGACGCCGATCACCGCCATGACGATCCAGAACAGCCGGCTCATCGGTTTCTTCTCACAGAACGCCGCGTTCGCGCGCCATGCGGGCACGCCGGGTTTCGCGGCGCGGCCGGCGCTCCACCGTTTCGAGCCGCGCCGGCAGTTCGGCCATCACCGCCCGGCGAACGTCAGGAGTCATCGTGAGCCAGCCGGAAATCTCGTCACGCGTGCGTCCGCAACCGAAGCAGAACCCGGTTTTCATATCGATCGAACAGACCAGGATGCAGGGGGATTCGATGGCGGTCATAGTGTTCTCTTGCGTTCATTCCACATGGTGCAACCGCCGGAGCAATGCAAGCCCTCCGCAATGCGCCGCAAGGCAACGCGTTCGCGGCATCGTCAGGCGGTTGTGCCGGCTGCAGAAGGCAGGTATGCCGCTTGCGATTTCCGCAACGGACCGCGACCGACGCAAATGCCTGATAAGCCTTTCGACGACTTCCGAAGCCTCCTGGCGGCCTTGCCGCCTGCCGATGACGCGGCGGCCGCGCGTGTCCGGGCGCTGTTTGCCAAGGCGGACAAGCCGAACGAATCGCTGGGCAGGATCGAGGACGTCGCGGCTTGGATTGCCACCTGGAGCGGGCGTGCGCCGCCGGCGATCAACCGGCCGCTGGTGGCGATCTTCGCCGCCAATCACGGGGCCGTCAGGCATGGCATTTCGCCGCGGCGTGTGGCGGCGACCGCCAATGAGGTCGAGCTCTGCGCCGCCGGTGGGGCCGCGATCAACCAGGTCTGCATCGCCAACGATCTCGGCCTGAAAGTCTTCGACCTGGCATTGGATATCCCCACAGGCGACATCACCGAGGAAGCCGCGCTCGACGAACGCGGCTGCGCCGCGACCATGGCCTTCGGCATGGAGGCGGTCGCCGGCGGCGCCGACCTGTTGTGTCTGGGTGATCTTGGGGTTGGCAATTCGACGATCGCCGCCGCGCTCTGCGCCGCGCTGTTCGGCGGCAAGGGGACGGATTGGGTTGGCCCAGGGTCTGGCGCCGATGCGGCGATGATGGCGCGAAAAGCCGAGGTCGTGGACCGGGCGCTGGCGTTTCATGGTTCCGGCCTCGGCGATCCGCTGGAGGCCCTGCGACGGGTCGGCGGCCGCGAGTTCGCGGCGATCTGCGGCGCTATTCTTGCGGCCCGCATGGAGAAGATTCCCGTCTTGCTCGACGGATTCGTGGCGACTGCCGCGGCCGCTGTTCTGCACGCCGCCAGCCCCGGCACGCTCGATCATTGTCTGCTTGCCGGCCTGTCGCCCGAGCCTGGCCATGCCAAGGCCGCCGAAAGGCTCGGACTGCGGCCGCTGCTCGATTTCGGTATCAGCCATGGCGAAGGGGTAGGGGCTGCGCTCGCTGCCGGCATTGTCAAAGCCGCGGCGCTGACCAGCTCGGGCATGGCGATGGCTGTCCGGCTATAATGCTGCGGATGACGTCAGCGGCGGCCGCGCGTGGCGACCGTCTTGGTTGGCAGAGCCGGCAGTTCCTCCATCACCCGGCTCAGCGGGAAAATGGCAATCGCCTCCGTGCCTTCACGCAACTTGGAATGAAGCTCGAACGTGCCGCCATGCATGGCGAGCAGGCCCTGCACGATTGGTAGGCCGAGGCCGGTTCCCTGTTCCGCGCTCTTGATGGCGATCGAGCCCTGACCGAAAGCGGATAGCACCACCGGGATTTCCTCTTCCGGTATGCCTGGACCGTTGTCCTTGACCGAAACGTACTGGCCGCCGCCGGCGGTCCAGCCGACGCGCACGCGCACTTCGCCGCCGGACGGGGTGAACTTGATCGAATTGGACAGGAGGTTGAGCGTGATCTGAC
>NZ_RZRX01000137.1:0-16934 GCF_003997405.1 Mesorhizobium sp. M2A.F.Ca.ET.042.01.1.1 | reverse complement strand
CTTCACCATCGGCAAGCCTACACCGCCCAAGCCCTTGCCCTTCGTGGTGAAAAATGGCTCGAAGGCACGGGCAACGGTCCCTGGGGTCATTCCGATACCTCTATCGACGATGCGAAGCTCGATAAGGGCGGCACGGCCTTGAACGGCGGCGGCGTCGATCGAGATCAAGCCGCCGCCCGGCATCGCGTCACGCGCGTTGAATACGAGGTTCAGGACCGCATTCTGCAGGCCCAGGCGATCGCATTTCGCGCGAGGCAGGTCGGATCCAACGCGGACCTCAAGCTGGATATGCGGCTCGCATGCGCATCGGACGAGGGCCTCGACCTCGGTCAGGCAAGCACTTACGTTGGTTTCCTCGACCTCACTATGGCTCTGTCGAGCCCTGCTTATCGTCTCCCGGACAAGAGCGCCGGCTTGCAGCAAGGCCGTCTTGGCGCTGCCGATCGCGGGCTCGAGTGCTGGCGCAACCGAGACGCTAGGGTCCCGTGCGATGCGGTTTAGCGCGGATAACGCGATCTGGATGAGATTGGCCAGATCGTGAACGGTGCCAGCCGACGGCTGTTTCGTTTGCAGGTCGTGCCGAGCGGCTTCGGCGGATGAGTCACGGACATACTCGCCCGCTGGATCTGCTTTTGTCTCGGCATGTAGCATCTCAGCCCCGTAAGTTGGCTAATGGCCTCTGTTTCCAGGGACGCTATTTCGACGGGCCTTTGCCATCGATTGGATCGAGGGAGAGGGCCGACCATACCACGGTATATGTCTTGCTGCAGATATCGCTGGATTAAGCCGGTTCGATCGGTGCCAGGACTTTACTGAGTTGGTCGTCCGCTTGTCCGAATCCTGGCCGACAATGCCCACAGTATTGGCCCTTGCCGCCCGCTCCGCCCCTGACCGATCGTTGCCTCGTGGCTGGCCTTTGCCTCTCGTCGGCTAGGACTCCCAGTCTCCGAATGCATCCGCCCTAGACCTTCGCATCGGAAGACCGATGCCTCCGTAGAATAGTTCAGCACGCAGGCTCGAAGCATTCTTCCCTGCAACTGATCACGTTCCGGTCGCAAAGGAGAAGGAAGTGCGAAGGATTACGAGAATTCTGATGCTCGCCGCGGCGTTTGCCGCTTCGGGTGAGGTCATGGCCCAACCCGCGGGCCAGCAGGTCAAGCCGACAATCGTGCTGGTGCATGGTGCTTTCGCCGAATCGTCGAGCTGGAACGCGGTGATCGCCGACCTCAACAAGGACGGCTACAAGGCAATCGCCGCGGCCAATCCTCTTCGCAGCGTCGCGAGCGATGCAGCGGCGGTTTCGGCCGTCATCCGCTCGATCTCGGGACCGATCGTACTGGTCGGCCATTCCTATGGCGGGCCGGTCATCACCGAGGCAGCCAACGGAAAGAACAATGTGAAGGCTCTCGTCTACGTGGCCGGGTTTGCGCCCGAAACGGGCGAGTCCAGTCTCACGCTCTCGGCGAAGTTCCCAGGGAGTACGCTGGGCGACGCGCTGCTGCCGGTGGCGCAGGCCGACGGAGGCCAGGACCTCTATATCCAGTCGGAAAAGTTCCACGAGCAGTTCGCGGCCGACGTGCCGGCGGCCGAAGCCAGCCTGATGGCGGCGACCCAGCGTCCAATAGCGAAAGCCGCCTTGGCGGAGCCGTCCAGCGAAGCCTCCTGGAAGACGATTCCCTCCTACGCGATCTATGGCTCAGCCGATCGAAATATCCCGCCTGCGGTCATGAAATTCATGGCCGAACGCGCGCATGCCGTGAAGACCGTGGTCGTCGATGGCGCCTCCCACGCCGTGATGGTTTCGAATCCCGACGAGGTCGCCGCGCTCATCGAGGACGCCGCCTCAGCTCGGTGAAGAGCCTGTGACGGCCGGCATTCCGTTCCGCAACGCAATTAAGAACGCAAGACAGGAGTTTGGACATGAAAATCGTCATCATAGGCGGCACAGGACTGATCGGTTCGAAGACCGTCGAGAGGCTGCGCAAGAAGGGTCATGAAGTGCTCGCCGCTTCACCGAACAGCGGCGTCAACACCGTCACGGGCGAAGGCCTGACGGAAGCTCTCGCCGGGGCGCAGGTCGTCGTTGATCTCGCAAATTCGCCTTCGTTTGAGGACAAGGCCGTTCTGCAGTTCTTCGAGACCTCCGGTCGGAACCTCCTCGCAGCAGGCAAGGCGGCCGGCGTCAAACATCACATCGCACTCTCGATCGTGGGCGCCGAGCGCCTGCCCGATAGCGGCTACCTGCGCGCCAAGATGATGCAGGAAAAGCTGATCCGGGAGTCTGGTATTCCCTACACCATCGTTCAGTCGACGCAATTTTTCGAATTCCTGGGCGGCATCGCCCAGTCGGCAACGGTCGGCGATACCGTAACCCTTCCGTCTGCCTATTTTCAGCCGATTGCTTCGGACGACGTCGCCGACATCATGACGGACGTGGCGCTCTCCGCCCCGATCAACGGCACCATCGAGATCGCCGGGCCTGAGCCGATCCGCATGAGCGATCTCGTCGCGCGGTTCCTGAAGGCGACCAACGACCCACGCAAGGTGATCGGGGATCCCCACGCGCGCTACTTCGGCACGGAACTGGACGATAGCTCGCTGGTCCCTGGTGACCATCCACGCATCGGAGCGATCCGTTTCGAGGACTGGTTCGTCCACGCCCCGCTCCCTCGACACTGATCCACCGCGGCCGCGCATCTCCGATGACGCGGATCCAGCTTCAACGCGAAAGAGCAAGCCGATGAAAGACGACTTTTCTTCCCCCGCCGGAGCATCGCGCCGAGACATCTTGTTAGGCGCACTCGCCACCACCGTGGCAACCGGCCTCTCCATAGCTGCGCCCGTGCAAGCAGGGCGGGCGAAAGACCTTCCCTCTCCCAGACCAGACAAAGGACCCAAGACCATGAGCACCATTACCACCAAGGACGGCACTGAGATCTACTACAAGGACTGGGGTCCGAAGGACGCTCAACCGATCGTCTTCCACCACGGCTGGCCGCTGAGCGCCGATGACTGGGACGCGCAAATGCTTTTCTTCGTCGCCCGGGGATATCGCACCATTGCCCTGGACCGGCGCGGGCACGGCCGCTCCGCGCAGGTGAGCGACGGTCACGACATGGATCACTATGCCGCCGACGCGGCGGCCGTGATCGAACATGTCGGATTGAGGGGCGCCATCCATATCGGCCACTCGACCGGGGGCGGGGAAGCGGCACGCTACGTCGCTCGCCATAGCAAGGGGCGCACCGCGAAGCTCGTCCTCATCGGCGCCGTACCGCCGATTATGGTAAAGACGCCGGCCAATCCTGGCGGCCTTCCAATCGAGGTGTTCGACGGGCTGCGCAAGTCGCTCGCCGACAATCGGTCCCAGTTCTACATCGATTTCCCGTCGGGGCCCTTCTACGGTTTCAACCGACCGGGCGCGAAAGCGATCCCGGGCGTCATCCAGAACTGGTGGCGGCAGGGCATGATGGGCAGCGCCAAGGCGCATTACGAGGGCATCAAGGCCTTCTCGGAAACCGATTTCACCGACGACCTCAGAATCGTCGACGTGCCAACTCTCGTCATGCATGGCACGGATGATCAGATCGTGCCGTTCGCGGATTCGGCACCTTTGTCCGCAAAGCTCCTGAAGAACGCTACGCTCAAGGTCTACGAGAACCTGCCGCACGGCATGTGCACGACCCATGCCGAACTGGTGAACAACGACCTTCTCGCTTTCATCAAGTCATAGGCTCACGCCGTACCGCCAGCGAGAGCCTGCCGTCGGCTGTCCTTCCCTTCGGCCGGCGGCCCCCAATCACTCAAATCCGAAGGAGCCAGACAGTGATCAAGACCATCCTCCGCAGTGCAGCAACCGTAACGATTCTCGCAAGCACGGCACTTGCCCACGATACGATCGGCGAGAACGTCAAGCTCGTCTACGACCAGCCGCTGCCCAACGTGCCAGGCAAGAGCATGCGTGCTGTATTGGTCGAGTACGCGCCCGGCGGCACGTCCTCGGCACATACGCATCCAAAGTCGGCCTTCATCTACGCGACCGTGCTTGAAGGCGCGATCCGCAGCAAGGTCAACGATGGGCCGGTCACGACCTATCACGCCGGCCAAGGCTTCTCCGAATTTCCGGGCGACCGTCACGGCGTCAGCGAGAACGCCAGCGCGACTGAGCCTGCCAAGCTGCTTGCCGTGTTCGTTGTCGATACCGACGAGAAGGAACTGACCACACCCTCCGGTGAATGAAAGCCTCTGGATCGGTTCGAGAATGGAGACGGCCGCCGCCGGAGCATTCGGCGCTGTGGTCGACAGGATAAGGATGGCTGCGATGCTAAACGAAAAATTAGGAGATCAGAGGTCGCCACGTCTTGCAAAGATGAAACCATACTGCAGCACATTCCCCTGCAGCTTGGCCGATCACATCGCCCTGATCCAGTCCGGCACGCCGTCCGAAAGGGAAGGCGTTAGCCTGAAGAAGAAAAGAGCTGCATCGGCGGGTCGACTTCAACCCTGTAACGCGCAAGGGCTACGTCCCGGCGCTGATGCTGGATAACACAGAAATCCTAACCGAGAACGTCGCCATTCGCGATTGGTTCGCCGCGAAGCACCCGGTTCTCGGCGTTCAGCTTTCGCCGAATACGCGCTCTGGAAACGCTGTCTTTCATCGATACCCGCCAGGAGCA
Source organism: Mesorhizobium sp. M2A.F.Ca.ET.042.01.1.1 (assembly GCF_003997405.1). Classification (NCBI taxonomy): domain Bacteria; kingdom Pseudomonadati; phylum Pseudomonadota; class Alphaproteobacteria; order Hyphomicrobiales; family Phyllobacteriaceae; genus Mesorhizobium; species Mesorhizobium sp. M2A.F.Ca.ET.042.01.1.1. The sequence continues at coordinate 12,258 of NZ_RZRX01000137.1, read as the reverse complement.
AAGCCATGTTCGCATTTGACAACAAGGTCGTCATCATCACCGGTGGAAGCTCAGGCATCGGTCGCGCAGCGGCGCTTGGCTTTGCCCGGCAAGGCGCAAAGGTGATCGTGACCGGCCGCCGCGCGACACCGCTAAAGCAGACCGTCGCCGAGCACCCGAACATTTTCAGCCTCGTCGCCGACGCTGCGGAGCCCGAAGATGCCTCCCGCACCATCGCCAAGGCAATCGACACGTGGGGTCGCCTCGACGTGTTGGTGAACAATGCCGGCGCGGGTGCTCTTCTGTCCCTGCATGAAGCTGCCGCTGAGCAGGTCGCAAGCATATTTGCCGTGAATGTCGTCGGCCCCAGCCTGCTGGCGGCGGCAGCACTCCCGCATTTGACGGCGACGAAGGGAGCGATCATCAACATTTCGAGCACGTTCGGTCACAGGCCGGCGGCTGGGCTCTCCCACTACGCCGCCAGCAAGGCGGCGCTGGAACATCTGACCCGCTGTTGGGCGCTCGAGCTCGCGCCTGAGGGTGTGCGCGTTAACGCCGTCGCTGCCGGCCCGACTGAGTCCGGAGCGCTGACGGGCATGATGGGGCTCTCCCCGGAGCATGCTGCCGTCATTGAGGAAGCGGAGCGCGCGCAGATACCGCTCAGGCGACGCGGCAGTCCGGATGACGTGGCCAGGTGGATCGTCCAATTGGCCGATCCGGCGTCTGAGTGGGTGACCGGGCAGGTGATCGCCGTCGACGGAGGCCTGGGCCTCACATGATCCGCCTGCTTCAGATCCTGACGGCCTTGGCGGACAATGACTTCCGCCTGTCCCCCCGCTTCCGAAACCCTGTTGGAGACCATAGAGATGAACGGCACGACCAGTCGGATACTTGCAGGAGTTTTGGTTCCCGATACGCCGCTCGTACAGCAGGCTCTCGATCATGCTCGCCGTGAATGCGAGCCCTATCTTTTCAATCACGTCGTCCGTTCCTGGTTGTTTGCGACGCGCATAGGACAGCTTCGCAACATCGGTCACGACGCGGAAGTCGTTGCCTTGGGAACACTGCTCCACGACATCACGCTAAACGAGCGCTTCAACGGTGCTCGCCGTTTTGAAGTCGAGGGGGCGGATCTGGCGCGGGTGTTCGCGCGGCAAGGAGGTGTCGACGAGCGCCGAGCCCAATTGATCTGGGATAGCGTCGCCCTGAACTCGACGCCGTCGATCGGTCTCTACAAGGAGGCCGAGGTAGCGCTTTGCACCGCCGGGATCTGCCTGGATGTTGTCGGCCTGCAATACGAGATCGTCCCTGCCGCAGAGGTCGTAAGGATCGTCGAAGAATACCCGCGGCTCGACATGAAGCGACGCATGACGCGGTGCTTCTGTCGCATCGCCGAGTCCAGACCGGAAACGACGTACGACAATTTCGTCCGGGATTTCGGTGAGCGCTACGTCCCTGGGTACAGGGCGCCTTCTTCCGTCGACTTGGTCTCGAACGCGCCCTTCGACGAATAGGCCGTTAAAACAGATATTTGAGCGGATCAGCCGCTCTCCAAGAAGCTGACTCGCCTCAATCCGCTCTATTAATTTCATCCACGGACTCGGCATTCAGCCCTCGGCCCTAGCCGGTCCTCTTCGTCCATGGCTGGGACTGCTCAGGCCAAAGTCTTACCCGCTCCGGCCTCCCGCATCGGCGCGGGCAGTGTCTCCCACGCCCGGATCAGCTCGCCGATGGAGGCCGCCTCCATCTTGCGCATGACGTTGCCGCGATGCAGCTTCACCGTCACTTCGCTAATGCCAAACTCGAAGGCAATCTGCTTGTTGAGGCGTCCGCGCGCAACGTGATGCAGGACCTCGCGCTCACGGGGCGTCAATGTCTGAAGGCGTTCGACATTTCGCTTGACCACCTCTGCCTTCGCACGGCGCGAGGCGTCCATCGCAATGGCCGCGATCACGGCATCAAGCAGCGTTTGGTCCCGCACCGGCTTGGTGAGAAAATCGACAGCGCCGGCTTTCATCGCCTGGACGGTCATCGGTATATCGCCGTGACCAGTGAGAAAGATGATTGGCTTCGGGTTGCCATTCTGGGCCAAGTGATGCTGCAGGTCGAGACCGCTCGCCCCTGGCATGCGCACGTCAAGGATCAGGCAGCCGGGTTTGTGCAATACGTCGGCTTGGAGCAATTCGGGTGTCGAGGCAAAGCACACCGGCTGGAAACCTGCCGACAGGATCAAGTCCGACAGTGCCTCCCGAACCGCTGAATCGTCATCGACAATGATCACGAGCGGCTGCTCCGCCTCACTTTTGTGCGATGACGGTCCCGATCTCGTTTGGAGCGGCTGGTCAACTCTCATCATTACCCTCCACTTCTCGATCGTTTAAGGCGTTGGCAACGGCAGCAAGCAGGGCTTGACCGTCGAAAGGCTTGCGGAAAAACCCGCTGGTCCCCTGGGCGCGAAACTGATCCGCTATCTCATGGCGGGCGGTGATGAGGAACACCGGCAACTCCGGACGAGCCTTCTTCACCAGGTCGCGAAGTTCAAAGCCATCCGTGCCAGGCATTCCGATGTCGGTGATGAGCACATCTACGCCCGACAGCCTGCGGTCGAGCAGCGATCCCGCCGACGAGAAGCACCAAGCGACATAACCCGCGGATTCCAGCAGGTCCTCCAGCGACTCGAGGACTCTCGGATCGTCGTCGACAACCGCCACGACAGGTCGCACCGTACTCACACTCAGTTCCCTCCCGTTCGTCGAGAGTGGGTAATCTGTATCTCCAGTCGTTCCGCCATGCGCACGAGATCGGCGAGCGACGCCGCCATCATTTTCTGCATCACGTTCCTTCTATGGATCTGCAACGTGACCTCGCTGATCCCCAACTCAGCTGCGGCCTGTTTGTTGAGAAGGCCGCTCACGACGAGCGGCAGCACCTCGCGCTCGCGTGGCGTCAGCTCTTGATAGCGTTGCCTCAACATGGTGAGTTCGGCGCGCTCTGATCGCCTTTCCCGATCCTGCGCGATCGCCGTCTGGATTGCGGCCATGAGGTCCGCGTCGCAAAAAGGTTTTGTCAGGAAGTCCACGGCGCCATGCTTGATCGCACGCACCGAGGATGGGATGTCGCCGTGCCCCGTTATGAAGACGATCGGCGGATGATCGCCCTCGGCGATCTGCTTCTGCAGATCGAGGCCGTTGATGTCCGGCAATTCCACATCGAGGATGAGGCAGGCGGGGACGTCCGGCTTGTCAGCCAGGACATAGTCGCCGGCCGATCCGAACGCGATGGCGCGCATGCCATGCGACTCCAGAAGCTCACCAAGCGCTTCACGGATACGCACGTCGTCATCGACGATGAAGACCATGTGACTGTCGGTCGTCATGCTGCCGCTTTCATTTCAACGGGCATCGTGAAGACGAAGGTCGTTCCGTGTGGCTCGTTCTTCTCCACCCACAACCGTCCGCCGTGCGACTCGACGATCGAACGGCAGATCGCGAGCCCCATGCCCATGCCGTGCTCTTTGGTCGTGAAGAACGGCTCGAATATTCGGTCAGGAAATTCTATGCCCGGGCCACGATCGCTGATTTCGATCTGGATCGCGTCCCCTATCCGGCGCGCGCGAAGTCCAAGAACCCTGTCGCCCGCAACAGAGTCCATCGCATCCATGCCATTGCGGATGAGGTTCACCAGAACCTGCTGGATCTGCACCCGATCGAGCGCGACAATGGGAAGGTTGCTTTCGACATCGAAGTCCATACGAACTCGGCGTCGCACCGTCTCTTCAGCGATGAGATCGCGCGCCTCCGCGATAACGCTGCCGAGCGTTGTGTAGGCCATCGCGTCCGCAGACCGCTTGAACAAGGCGCGGATGCGGCTGACGACATCCGCCGCCGAGTTGGCATCCCGGATAATGCGCTCCACCGTCTTCTGCGCCCGCTCGATATTTGGCGGTTTGGCCGTAAGCCAGCGCTGGCAGGCGTACGAGTTGGCGACAACAGCGGCCAGAGGCTGGTTCACCTCATGCGCGATTGAAGCCGAAAGCTCGGCAAGACTTGCCGCCTGGCTCGCACGTGCAAGTCTCTCTTGCGCCAGACGCAGCTCTTCATGCGCTCGAACTTCACCATCGATGTCCAGACAGACGACGTTCCACTGAACAATCGCACCTTCGGCATTGCGCATCGGCGCCGCGCGCGTATCGACCCAGCAATATTCGCCATCGAAACGCCGCAGACGGTGCCTCCGCGCATACGGTTCGCCGGTAGCCAACGAATGAGTATAACTCGCTCTGACGCCCGCCAGATCGTCAGGATGGACGCCGTCATCGAGTGTGCCGGCCAGGCGGGATCTTCCCTTGCCGCCCAATGACTCCAACTCATATCCGAGGAATTCGCGGAGCTGACGGCTGCGATATATCGGCTCGCCATTCGGCGCGGCGCATTCGATCATCACCGGCAGCGTTTCAACCAGTTGCCACAGCGAACGTTCTCTCTCGCGCAGCGCCACCTGTGCGCGCATCTCATCGTCGATGTCGATGGAAACCTGGTACCAGTGCACGATCGTTCCGTCCCGATCGCGCAGAGGCTCGCAACGTCCCTCTATCCAGCGATAATTGCCGTCCTTCCAACGCCGGCGATACCGCATGATGAAGGAGTCGCCAGTTTTGAGGCAGTTGGCTGACGTGCTCAGCACCTCGGGAGCATCTTCGGGATGAACCAGCTCTTGCGCCACCCTGGTGAAATCTTCGAAGCTCGCCCCGGAGATGCCGAGATCCTCCAAAGACCGCTTGTTGACGTAGGCCAGCTTGCCGTCGGGCGTCCAGCTCCAGATGTGGACCGGCAAGGCATCGACAAGCTGCTGAAGCTCGCGTTCGCTTTCGCGCAATGCCTCTTGCGCTCGCATCTCGTCTTCGATGTCGATTGAAGCCATATACCATTGCACGATCGCGCCATCGGCATCCCGTAAAGGTTGCGCTCGCGCTTCTATCCAGCGGTAGACGCCATCCTTCTCGCGACGACGAAACCGGTTCACGAAAGGCAGGCCGGTCGCAAAGCCATTCGATGCTCTCCGGAACATTGTCGGAAAGTCTTCAGGGTGGGCCAGGTCCCGAGCCAGGGCATCGAAGTCCTCGATGTGCGTGGGTGGCGAACCGACCTTCTCCAGATATCGTTTGCTGGTGTAGGTGATCTTACCTGAAGGAGCGAAGCTCAGGATATTCAGGGGCACTGCGTCAATCATCTGTTCCAGCTGGCGTTTGCTGCTCCGCAGCGCTTCTTCGGCCCGCACCTGATCATCGATGTCGTGTGACAGGCCGTACCATTGGACGACGGATCCCTCCTCATTCCGCATCGGCTCTGCACGGCTCGACATCCAGCGATAGACGCCGTCCGCGCGACGCAGGCGATAGTTCAGCGAGAAGCTCTCGCCAGAGGCCAAAGAGCGATCAAGCGCCGCTTCCAGCTTAGCCGCGTCTTCTGGGTGGACGACGGCCGCTATCGCGGCTGCCAGTGCACTAACTCCCGGCCTTTCGTATTCCCCTATGTCGAGGCCGAGAAACTCAACCATGCGCTTACTGAAGAAGACCGGCTCGCCCGAAGCAGACAGGCGCCAGAGGAAGCTTGGAACCATATCCACAAGTTGCGAGAGCTCGCGTTCGCGCCGACGCAGCGCTTCCTGGGCGCGCATCTCATCGTCGATATCGATGGAAATTGCATACCATTGTACGATCGCGCCGCTATGATCACGAAGTGGCTCCCAGCGACCATCCACCCAGCGGTAGGCGCCGTCCGCTCGACGCATGCGATACTTCATCGAGTGGGGCTCGCCGGCAACCAAGGAATGATGGAGCCTTTCCAAAAGGCGGGCAGCATCTTCCGGATGGACGAGAGACTGGATGGCTGCCGCCATCCGGCTCATTCCCGGCCTGTCCAATTGCGCCACGTCATTCAGTCCGAAGAAGTCGAGCAAGCGTTTGTTGAAGAAGATCGGCTCACCTTCGGGTGTCAGACGCCTGATCTGGACCGGGACCATGTCGACGAGCTGAGAAAGTTCCCGCTCCCGGCCGCGCAACGCCGCCACGGTCTTTTTGTAGACGTCATTGTCGAGTGCGATGCCATACCATCCCACGATACAACCGCGGCTGTCATGTGCTGGCCGTGCGGCTGCTCGAGCCCAGACATAGGTGCCGCTCGCGCGCCGAAAGCGAAACTCGACATTGAAGTGATCGCCTGTCTTTAGGCAGTGGCGCCATGTGGCTGCGATCTGCTCATAGTCGTCCGGGTGAAGCAGACGCTTCCAAGCGGTATCCCCCTCGTCCAAAGACGCGTTCAGTTCTTCCAGCGTCACCCCAAGAGAATTCTGTGCAAACGGGTGCAGGTAAATCCATCTGCCGGCCGCGTCGAATGCCCATCCGTTCCCGAATATGCTCTCGACGACCTTCGCCGATCGAATTGGTTCAGCCTCGTTTTCTACCGACGGGTCCAACCCTGCTGAGGCGAGTGGCTCCCTATCCGTCACCAGATCGTCGATGTCGACACTCACGCTGTAGCCTGGTTCTGACCGCGTCTCGTTCCAGCGATAGCTACCGTCGGGCTGGAGTTGCCGATGTCTCGTCACCTGTGGAACGCCTGTCCAGAAGGCGCGGGCGGCGGCGTGAGCTGCGGCAGTCCGATCATCTGGATGGACAAGGTTCAGCGAATGCGGAGCGTCGGAAACGGCTTTGCTTTCGAGCGCGTCACTGATGACGTCAGCGAATCGTTCCTTGGCCGCGGACGGGACATCGCCGTCGATAAGTGCACCATACCATGCAACGATACGACCGGTGCTGTCGCGTAGCGGCTGCCCCGAACTCCTGCTCCAACCGTAAGCACCGCTAGCACGCAATATGCGATGCTCCATATTGTAATGGTCACCTGTTTGCAGGCAGCGCCGCCACATTGTGACAGCGCCGTCGTAATCGTCTGGATGGATTAGTCGCTTCCAACCGACCGCGCCGTCTTCCGAAGTCGAATTGAGTTCCTCTAGTGTTGTGCCGAGGAGCGACAGCACCCAAGGCGTCACATAGGTGAATTTTCCCGCGGCGTCTGCCGCCCACGCTTTGCCGACCACGCCTTCGATAATCCGAGCGGCTTGCAACGCTTCGGAGTCGATACCGCTGGACTTAAACGCTGTGGTCATTGTCTTCTCCTCCCGGACAAAAGAAAGCCGGAGACCGTCAGCGCCTTATGTAGCACTCATCCTTGGATCTGGGTGGCGATTTGGCTTGCGAGCTTAACCGGCTATGCCCTCGGCCGCACCTCATGGAAATCCATGAGCTGTGGCCGACCCTGCGTCGCGGATAACGCTGTTAGTGAAGAATCAAGCAGTCGGGGTGAAGAAACGCTGACAACAAGTATCAAGCTGTCTTAGCGGGTCGCCACCCGCTGACAAAAGATGCCGTTCAGCACACGTCGGTCGTTTATTTCGATGGCCGCAACCTATCCCGTGGTGTGGCTTGCCCTCTCCCTCGACACAATCGATCGCAAACACGCCTGGATGTACGTCGTCGATGCCGCGTGTAAGCGGCGGTCAGCAGGAGATAAACATGATGCTAGACAAAACCTCACACCCCCAAAGAACCGGATCCGAAGAGCTGGTTCCGTCTCGCTATGCGGTGCGAGTCGGCGAGATCGAAGTGCTGGTGGTCAGCGATGGGGTGCTACCGCTTCCAACCAACATGTTGGGATACAACGCCGACCCCGCCATGCATGCGGCCTGGCTGAAGGACATGTTCCTGCCGCCGGACGCTTTCGACTGGGCGTTGAACGTGGTCGTGGTGCGCAGCGGCGGGCAGACCATACTCATCGATGCTGGGCTAGGATTGGACCCGGAGTTGAACTTGCCGCGGGCCGGGCAGTTGATCAAGCGACTGGAGGCAGCCGGCATCGATCTTGGATCCGTGACCGACGTGGTGCTTACCCACATGCACATGGACCACGTTGGCGGCCTGCTCGTCGATGGGGTGAAAGAGCGGCTGCGTCCGGACCTGCGGATCCACGTGGCGGCCGCCGAGGTCAAGTTCTGGGAGTCGCCCGATTTCTCCCACGTCTCGATGCCGCCCGGGTTCCCGGACGCGCTTCGGGCAACCGCCAAGCGGTTCAGGAAAGAGTATGAGAGCAAGCTGCGGCTGTTCGATGAGGAATACGAGGTGGCGCCTGGCGTGGTCGTCTCTCGAACGGGCGGCCACACTCCCGGGCACAGCATAGTTCGCGTTGCGTCCGGCAAAGACCGACTTATGTTTGCTGGCGACGCCGTGTTCGCGGTCGGATTCGAACACCCCGACTGGTACAACGGCTTCGAGCACGACCCCGAGGAGGCAGCTCGCGTTCGGGCTAAACTTTTGCGGGAGCTGGCGGAGACCGGAGAGCTACTGGTGGCCACTCACATGCCGTTTCCCTCCGTGGGCCACGTGGCGGCGGACGGAGATGTCTTTCGTTGGGTGCCGGTCTTCTGGGATTACTGACCGCTTGTTAGGTCAGGGGCCTAAGCCGGGGCGCGTACTCATTGAGTTAGTGAGTTCGCGCCCTGGTTTTTCGTGCAACCTCGGGCATTCGCATCACCTTTGCGACTCCAGTCCTCGGGCTGGCTTCCGCCATGACGGCTGCGATCTGAACGTCTGCTTTTTGGCCTTCTACGCCAGAACTCGCCAATCCGCTTGCGGCCCCCATACAGTCGCTCCGCGAGGTCTGGGCGAACCTGGGACCGATGCGTCGTGACATCAACACAACGCCGTCGCCAATTGCGAGCCTGAGCAGGTAATCCCCCGCAATGTGCTAATTTCCTAAATAACATCAATCGCTTGATCTTAAACCACACATTGGATCAAGGTGCCGCAATGTGCGGGAGACAGCGAAAAGCCCAACAAAAACAACCAACCGCCCAAAGCACAATGTGCGCCCTTTTATCTTGCCATCGCTCTTCGGTCGTATTCCCTGGCCCTCGCTCGACAGCACCCACCTTCGCTCTGGCACGCGGCAATGTCCCGCTGCCCCCTTGTTGCACAGAAACTACGAAGGGAAGCAGATGGCTTCTAAGCGCTCAGCTGATTCTCACCGAGAGCGCTGCTTCAGCTGCAGCCGATCTGCAGCCGCCTTGATGATGTAAGTGCATTCGTGACGCTATCGAGGGCACGTTGTAATTCCCAGATTTGACCTCAGATGGCACTGGCCGGCCTGTCACATCGACACTGCGAAGGCGTGCCAAAAGCAGGCCGGCTGAACGAAATGGAGGTAAGCCGACGTGTGGCAGAAAGACATTCTTGTGTTGCCCGACGATCTGATTGCGTTCGCCTGGTCTGCACCGATGCGGGACTTGGCGGCGAAGCTCGAACTGTCCGACGTCGGGCTGAAGAAGCTGCTGACGCGATGTGGAATTGCGTCGCCGCCGCAAGGCTATTGGAACAAAATACGTGCCGGAAAGAAGGTGCCAGCACTACCGAAGGCGCCACCGCGACGCCCCGGTGAAATGGGCCGAGCAAGTGTCGACGCGCGGTTCAAGAAGGTCCTGTCGATTGCAGCCCCTCTTGCATCCAATGGGCCATTTGCATCCGCTCTGGTTCCAGAAGACCTCGACGAACTCCACGCACAGGAATTGCAAGCGATTGGCAAAGCTTCCGTCCCACACACGTTGGACAGGCCCCACAAAGGGCTCGTCCAAATACTCAAGCAGGAGCAGCGCCGCCGCGACAAGAATGCAGAACGCGAGTGGACCTTTGACGAACCCAAGTTCGACAATCCGCTAGGCAAGCGACGCTTGAGAATCTTCAACGCCTTGTTTTTGGCGATCAGCAAGCGCGGCCACGACGGTAGTGCCTACGAGCGCGATGGAGAAATTCACGCGGGAGCAGCTATCTGCGACACACACGTCGGTTTGGAAATTGAAATAGCCGGTAGCCACCGAACTGTGCGTCAGCAGGGGTACCTGCGGCCGGCGCCGGAACTGCCGGCATCAACCCCGCTCGCGCTGCGGATCGATCCCGGTTTCGATCGCAAGAATACGGTCTCGTGGCAGGACAGCGGCGACGCCAAGCTTGAGTCAAAGATCGCTGAGATCGCAGCCGCGATCATCGTGGCGGGCGAGAAAACGTTTCGCCTTAGCCTGCGGGAAGCCGAGGAGCGTGCAGAGCGTGAGCGGATTGAAAAGGAGAAGCAGCGCCAGGAATGGCTAGTCCAACTCAACCAAAACCGCTTGCAAAACCTGCGGACCAGTGGGGAGCTGCTGCGTCAAGCGGAAGAGATTCGCGCGCTTGTTGAGCGCGTCCGTCGCGCGATCGATGATGGTTCAGCTGACATCGATGGCTCGGCACTGGACGCATGGCAACGTTGGGCACTCGCAGAGGCAGACAGGATCGACCCAGTGCGGTCTGGTCAAATCTTGACGCATCTCAACGAGCCGTCGCTATGGTATATTCTAAGATAGTTGACTTCTGATCGACCATCGAGCTGCAGAATGCTGGGGCCGTAGTGGTCGGCCAAGTAGGGATCTGGAACGGACGACACCACTCCCAAAAATAATCCGAGCTAACTAGAATTGGCGAACTCACTGGAGTTTCATGAGCGTACTGGCCACGCATCAGAACACTGCTTTCCGCATCGATAAAACCATACTGGATGCGATGGATGCCTGCCTTGTGAATGCGCGCGCCCTTGTCGAGTCTACGAAAGCAGTGCGCGCATCTGGCCACCAAAATATTGCCTATCACCTGGCGACCTTGGCCCTGGAGGAAATCGGCAAGCGTGAGCTGTTCGGGGTACAGGCGGTGGCGGATCGACGGGAAACCTCTCCCGCTTGGCCAAACAAACATACTCAGGACCACGTCAAAAAGCTTTTCTGGGCCTTCTTCGGAGCGGAGTTTTTCGCCGATGAGCTGACCAAGGAAGCGTTCGACAATCTACAAGGACTTGCCAGCACAATTCACACCAATCGCCTAGCGGGACTCTACGTTGATCTCACCTCAGATGGGCTGAACATCCCAGCCGGCGCGATCGACAACCTCCAGGCCGACAACTTGATTGGCCTTGCTGAAGCGCGGCTCGGAATAGCCGAAGTGGTCATGGTCCGTGAGGAGATTCCCGCGGAAGACGCTGCGCTTCAGGCATGGCTCGAAATGGCCACGAGTGATCCGGATCAGAGGCGTCAAATCCTCTCCAGTGCATCCCTGAAAAAGCTAGCCGAGCTGAAAAGCCCAAGGAATGGATTCGCTGGCTCAAAGGCCTGTTCGACGAGGCCGAAGCGGAAGGCCAAGCCGCAGTTGCCCTTGAGCTAAAGCGGAGTCGTAACCTCCCCGCCGAGGGTACTAAGGACAAGTGGAGAATTCGCGTACGCATCCTCTCGGCGTCTCACTCGATTCGCCCAAAGGCTCTAAAAGCTTGGAACGATCAAGTTGAATTTATCAAGCTCGTCGCGGTCTCCGGTAAGAAGGATCAGTTGCTCGTCGAGTTCACTTTGAAGGATCAGGTGCCGATCGAGGCGCTGTGGCATTTCGGTTGGGGTATTGCCCGCCATTTCGTTGTAGCCCTGAACATAGGCACGATGGGATTCTGGTGGTGGCGACTGCCCGAACAGATCAGCCGCTACTGGGACGGTATGGTCGATTTGGAAAGCGGCAAGGAGATTGGAGTCGAGCGCTCGCCCAGCCTGGTGATCGATTGGGGCGAGAACCGCGTGCTGGCCGAACAGGACCTCTATCAGGTTATGGCCTGCTTCGCTGCACTTCCGGGTCCCAATCGTAGGGACGAGCATAGAGCTTACAACTACTACATTGGCGGCCTCACTTTCCTATCGCTGAACGACATCCACTGGCAGAACGAGACAACGGCATTCGCCAATTTCATCTCGAGCCTACAGGCCATGATGGAGGATGCAGGCGACGTCAACGAAGGCGCTAGCTTCGAACCAACTTTCCTTGCGTTCCTGGAAAATTTATTTCCGAACTTCGATGAGCGTGAGCGCTACATGGAGCTTTGCCGCCTATTCGCGGCCGGCAATTTGGGGCAAGCCACTATCACGTTGAAAGAGGTGTCGTTCATTAAGCTGTTCTGCGATGCCTACTTCTTACGTACGATTCAGCCGAAAGCCTTTGAGAAGTTCAACCAGGAAAGCTTGTAGTTCAGTTGGACTAAGCGGAATACAGGCAATTGCGCTGCCAGAGCACCCCAGTCGCGTACGCTATTTAACCTAGGCTGCATTTCTTGGGAGCCAACAGGATGCGCGCATTGGGAGCGCATTCGCGGGGGCCGCCACAGCTTCCTC
>NZ_RZRX01000136.1:0-16940 GCF_003997405.1 Mesorhizobium sp. M2A.F.Ca.ET.042.01.1.1 | reverse complement strand
GGTCGATCCCGCCGAGCTCGACTGCGCCGCCGACGCGCAGGCCGGTCTGCAGCGGCGTGATGACGAAGCCGTGCCCGGAAAAGATCAGCTGCCGCCTCACGTCGAAGGCCGACGCCGGCAGCGTCGTGTTGTAGCCGCGCTCGGTTTCAAGCGGGATCCGATCGCCGAGAATTTTCGCCAGGAGATGCGACCAGGCGCCGGCGGCGATCACAAGATTGTTTGCCGTTCGCCTGGTGCCATCGGCCAGCACGATCGTCGCGCCGTTCGCGCCTGCCTCCACGCGTTCGACCCGCGCATGCTCGAAACGGGCGCCAAGCTTTTCCGCATAGGCCCAGACCGCCTTGCCGAGCAATTTCGGATCGGCGACAGTCTTCCAGCCCGGTACGAAGGTGCCCTTGACAAAGCGCGGCGAAAGCCCCGGCTGGAGCGCGGCCATCTCTTCGCCTTCGACATGGCGGAAGCCGATGCCGAAACGCTCGCGCTCGGCCCAGCCGGGCAGCGAGGCGCGGAACTCCGCCTCGCTCTCATAGAATTCCAGCGAGCCGTCCTCGCGCAGCATCGGCCGCGTGCCGGAGCGGTCGAGCAGGCCCATCCACTCGGCCTCGGCAAGCTTCATCATGCCGGCCTGCGTGGCGAGGCTCGTCTCGTAATGCTTCGCCGCGCCGGCCCGCCAGAAGCGGATCAGCCAGGGCAGGAGTCTCGGCAGATAGGCCGGGGGAATGGCCAACGGCCCGAGCGGATCGGCGAGCCATTTCGGCAATTGCCGGATCATCCCCTTATGCGCCAGCGGCAGCACGTCGGAGAAGGCGAAGGCGGCGGCATTGCCGGAGCTGGTCTCCTCGCAGATCCCCGTGCGATCGAAGACGGTGACGCTGCGCCCCGCTTCCGAGAGCAGGGTCGCGGCGCAGATACCGATGATACCGCCGCCGATGACGGCAATATCTTCCCCTTCTCCCCGTTCACGGTGAGAAGACGCCCGAAGGGCGGATGAGGGGCGGTGCCCGTCCTCGGAATTTTCCTGCACGTGAAGGCTGTCCCTATTCGGCCGCCACCAGCCTGTCTGTCGATCGAGGAGACGTCTGGAGCGACGGCAGTGTCGGCCGCACCGCCAGCGCGTCCCGGACGATCTTCTCGACCGCCTTGCGGCGTTCGCCCGACAGCGGCTGGCGCGGCATGCGCACGCGGTCATTCGTACCGATCGCCAGCACTTCGGCAAGCTTGATGTTTTGGACCAGATAGGTCGAGACATCGAGGTCGAGCAGGGGCCGGAACCAGCGGTAGATCGCCAGCGCCTCCTCGCGGCGGCCCTGCCGCATCAGCTGGTAGATCGCGACGGTCTCGCGCGGGAAGGCGGTGACCAGGCCGGCCACCCAGCCGATGGCGCCGACCGACAGCGCCTCGAAGGCGAGATTGTCGACGCCGGTGAAGAGGTCATAGCGATCGCCGAAGCGATTGATGATCTCGGTCGAGCGGCGGATGTCGTCGGAGGATTCCTTGATGGCGACGAAGCGCTTGTCCGATGCCAGCTCCTCCATCAGCTCGACGGTCACGTCGACGCGATAGGCGAGCCGGTTCGAGTAGATCATCACCGGCAGGTCGCCGGCTTCCGCCACGGCGCGAAGGGCGGCGACGGTCTCTTCGGGATTGGTATGGTAGATCGGGCTCGGCACCACCATCAAGCCGTCGGCGCCTTCCCTGGCGGCGCGCTTGGCGATGCTCGCCGCCTCACGCGTGCCGGGCTCGTTGACGGTCAAAAGCACCGGCTTCTTGCCGGCGACTTTTTGCGCCGTCTTCAGCACCTCGACCTTCTCGTCGGGCGACAGCATGGGGCCTTCGCCCAGCGAACCGCAGACGATGATGCCGTCGCAGCCGGCCTCCATCTGCAGGGAGTAGCAGCGCTCCATCTCGGCATGGTCGAGGCGGTCGTCGGCGGTAAATTTGGTCGTGACTGCTGGGAAAACTCCGGTCCACACGGCTTGTCTCTCCTCTGATATATCAGTCGTATATCTATTAAGAATTGGCGTGTCAACGCTGAATCCGTTATGATATATGAAAAATATATCAGGAGCCCCGCCATTGATCTCCCCACTGATATCCGCTGATGCGAACGCCCCCTTCGAGCCGGCGGCAACCAAGGCCTATCGCGCGCTGGAGCACATGATCGTCACGCTCGAGCTGGCGCCGTCGAGCTTCGTCACGGAAGGCGCGCTGATCGATCGCCTCGGTCTCGGGCGCACGCCGGTGCGCGAGGCGATCCAGAGGCTGGCCTGGGAAGGGCTTCTCGACATAAGACCCCGCGCCGGCATCGCGGTCGCGCCACTTCACGCCGGCGACTGGCTGCGGGTGCTCGATGCGCGGCGCGGCATCGAGGTCGTGCTCGCCCGATCGGCCGCCCGCTTCGTCACACGCGAGGCCGCCGACCTGTTTCACGAGGCGGCTTTGGCCATGCAGAAGGCGGTGATCTCGGGCAACGTGCTTGCCTTCATCCAGGCCGACAAGGCGCTCGACGAGGCGCTGGCCATCGCCGCCGACAACCCCTTCGCGGCGCGTGTGGCCGCCCCCCTGCAGAGCCACAGCCGCCGCTTCTGGTTCCGCTACAAGGCCGACACCGGTCTTGCCGAATCAGCCGAGCATCATGTCGCGCTGATCCGCTCGATCCTCGATGGCGACGAGGAAGGCGCCGCCAAGGACGCCAAGAAACTGATGGCGCTGCTGCGCGGCCACGCCGAGGTCGCCGCCACGCGTTGATCCCGTCAGTTCTCAGCCGGCTCTTTTTTCGCCGCCCACTTCAGCAAGGCATCGAGAGCCGGGCACAGCGCCTGACCCCAGTCGGTCAGACAGTATTCGACCTTCGGCGGCACCTGGTGATGGACGATGCGGCGCACGATGCCGTCGGCTTCCATCTGCCTGAGTTGCTGGATCAGCATCTTTTGCGAGATCGCCGGAATGGCCCGCTCGAGGTCGGAGAAGCGCAGCACCTTGCCGCCGAACAGGTGAAACAGGATCACCAGCTTCCACCGGCCTTCAAGAATGCGCAGCACGTTCTCGACGCCGATCGCCGCGGACGAAGGCGTCAGAGGCTCGGGCTCACTTTCAGGTAAGTACCTTACTTTATCGTCGGTTCTTGTCATTTTCGCAGCATACCTCATCTTAGCAGCCGACAACAGCCGCCCCTCCTACAGACGGCGGCATCCAATTGGAGACAAACCGTGACCGTGACCCTTCCTCCGCCGTTGGCGGATTATTTCGCCGCCAACAACCGCCACGACATCGACGCGATGCTCGTGCCTTTTGCACCGGAGGCCATCGTCAAGGACGAAGGCGAGACCCATCGCGGAACCGAAGCGATCCGTCAGTGGATGCAAAGCACGACCGACAAATATCACGCGAAAGTCGAGGTTAAGGAGGCCGCTCTCACAGCCAACGCATGGCGGATCGCCGGTGTCGTCTCCGGAGATTTCCCCGGCAGCCCGATAACGCTCCACTACAATTTCACGCTGGGCGGCGACCGGATCGCGAAACTGGAGATCGGCCTATGACCATCCGGCAGACATTCGCGATCGATGACCAGGAGTTCCGGGGCAAGCGCGTGCTGGTCACCGGCGGCACCAAAGGCGCAGGCGAAGCTATCGTCCATCGGCTTGCCGCGGCAGGCGCAAGGGTCGCGACGACCGCCCGTTCGCCCGACGCCGGAACACCGGCGGAACTCTTCGTGCAAGCCGACCTCGCCACTCTCGACGGTGCGGCAAACGTCGCCGCCGCCACTATCGACGGACTCGGCGGCATCGACATCGTCATCCACAGCGTTGGCGGGTCGAAAAGCCCGGGCGGCGGTTTCGCGGCGCTGTCCGACCGGATCTGGCAGGACGAACTCAACCTCAATCTGCTTGCGGCGGTGAGGCTCGACCGACTGCTGGTTCCCGAGATGATCAAGCAGGGATCGGGCGCGATCGTTCATATCTCGTCGATCCAGCGCCGCCTGCCCTTGCACGAATCCACCATTGCCTATGCGGCGGCAAAGGCCGCGCTCTCGACCTACAGCAAGGCACTATCCAAGGAACTCGGCCCCAAAGGCGTCCGCGTCAACGCCGTGGCGCCAGGCTGGATTCACACCACCGCATCGGAAGCCATGGTCAAGCGTTTGGCCGCCCATGCCGGGTCGGACGAGGAAACCGCGCGTCAGGGCATCATGGATGCGCTGGGCGGTATCCCGATCGGCCGGCCGGCATGGCCGCGAGAGATCGCCGAGCTGGTCGCCTTCCTGGTTTCGGATCGCGCATGGGCGATCCACGGCGCCGAATATGTCATTGACGGCGGTACGATACCGACGGTCTGAGCGGCATCCTGCCGCCAGGCTCGCTGCGGCAGAGCCTTCGTTCAGGCGCCCGGCATCGCCGCCCTGATCGTCGGGCTGTCCCAGCCCTCGCCGACCGAGAGAACGCAGCTTTGCCCCTTGGTGTCGGAGGCAAGAACCGTCCAGCTGCCCTGATCGGAAACGAAAATCTCCAGCACGACGTTCGGATTGATCAGGCCGCGCCCGGCCTCGGTTTCGTGGAACTTGTCGCCCAGCGCCTTGATGATGTCGGCGCGGGCCGCGCATTGCGCCGCCGCGCTTGCCGGGGCGGCTCCAAGGGTGATCGCCGCCGTCGCCAATATTGCCGCCACAACAAATCGTGTCATCTGACACCTCCTCGCGCCAGACGAGAACCCCGGCTTGAACCGGCGCTGTTCGGTTGCCTGCACGCATGGCAGGAATACAGGCTAAGGCGGATACCGGTCTGTTGGTTCCATCACACGGCGATGGAATTTTAGAAGATGCGGATAGGCTCTCGACGTGCCGTTCCTGGAATCATGCCCCTGTGGTTGGACACGGAACCGAAAGGCGAGAGGGGTCGACGCAGCATAAAAAGGAAGCGCGGTCTGCACCGCGCTTCCTTGAAGTCTCTTAGAAAACCGTTCGGCTAGTTCGTCGTCGGTATGACGAACTCGGCGCCGTCCTTGATGCCCGCCGCGCGCCCGCAGCCGCAACGCGGCGAGGACGCGCAGCTAAAGAAACCGTCCGGCTAGTTCATCGTCGGGATGACGAATTCCGCGCCGTCCTTGATGCCGGACGGCCAGCGCGAGGTGACCGTCTTGGTCTTGGTGTAGAAGCGGAACGCGTCCGGGCCGTGCTGGTTGAGGTCGCCGAAGGACGACGCCTTCCAGCCGCCGAACGTGTAATAGGCGATCGGAACCGGGATCGGCACGTTGACGCCGACCATGCCGACCTGAACGCGCGAGGCGAAATCACGGGCCGCGTCGCCGTCGCGGGTGAAAATGGCGACGCCATTGCCCATCTCGTGGTCGTTGGCGAGCTTGATGGCGTCCTCGTAGCGCGGCGCGCGCACCACCGAGAGCACCGGCCCGAAGATTTCTTCCTTGTAGATGCGCATGTCGGCGGTGACGTTGTCGAACAGGCAGCCGCCCATATAGTAGCCGTTCTCATAGCCCTGCATCTTGAAGCCGCGGCCATCGACGACGAGCTTGGCGCCTTCCTTGACGCCGATATCGACGTAACCCTTCACCCGCTCCAGCGCCTGTGCCGTCACCAGCGGGCCGAAATCGGCGGAAGAATCCGTCGACGGGCCGACCTTCAGGCTTTCGACACGCGGCACCAGCTTTTCCATCAGCCGGTTTGCGGTGTCGTTGCCGACCGGGACCGCCACCGAGATCGCCATGCAGCGCTCGCCGGCCGAGCCGTAGCCGGCGCCGATGAGGGCATCGACCGTCTGGTCCATGTCGGCGTCGGGCATGATGATCATGTGGTTCTTGGCGCCGCCGAAGCACTGCACGCGCTTGCCGGAAGCCGTGCCGCGCGAATAGATGTAGTGGGCGATCGGTGTCGAGCCGACGAAGCCGATGGCCTTGATGTCCGGATCGTCGAGGATGGCGTCGACCACTTCCTTGTCGCCATTGACGACGTTGAGGACGCCCTCGGGCAGGCCGGCCTCGATGAAGAGCTCGGCGATACGCAGCGGCACGCCCGGGTCGCGCTCGGACGGCTTCAGGATGAAGGCGTTGCCGCAGGCGATGGCCGGCGCGATCTTCCACAACGGGATCATGGCCGGGAAGTTGAACGGGGTGATGCCGGCGACGACGCCGAGCGGCTGGCGCATCGAATAGACGTCGATGCCGGGGCCGGCGCCGTCGGTGTACTCGCCCTTCATCATGTGCGGCGCGCCGATGCAAACCTCGACCACTTCGAGGCCGCGCTGGATGTCGCCCTTGGCATCGGCGATAGTCTTGCCGTGCTCGCGCGCCAGGATGTCGGCCAGCTCGTCATAGTCGCGCTGGACCAGCTCGAGGAACTTCATCAGCACGCGCACGCGGCGCTGCGGGTTGGTGGCGGCCCATTTCGGCTGCGCCGCCTTGGCATTCTCGACCGCGGCGCGCAATTCCGCCTGCGAGGCCAGCGCCACCGTGCCGCGCACGGAGCCGTCCATCGGCTGCATCACATCCTGCTTGCGGCCGCTGGTGCCGGCGACACGCTTGCCGCCGATGAAATGACCGTATTCGATCATGGTTTCTCTCCCTGGATTTCGTGATGATGCCATTGTCCGCCTTTGCGGCGGCGATGGCAACGCGAGGAAGATCGCAACCGTTGTGCGGAAAATAGACAACGGCAGCGGAGTGTGCATTAATTGTCGCAAATGCCTGACGTGAAGGACTTCTCTGGTTGAGTTTTCTCGCGCCCCCCTCTGGCCTGCCGGCCATCTCCCCCACAAGGGGGGAGATCAGATGTCGCGTCGGTTTTCGCCAATCGCCGATGCAGGAGAAAGCGCTGCCGGCGACACTGCCAATCTCCCCCCTTGTGGGGGAGATGTCCGGCAGGACAGAGGGGGGCGCGACAGAACGCGGCCTTGATCGTTATTACCAGGACCATCCCCATGAACTGGGATGACGTCCGCATCTTCCTCGCCGTGGCGCGCGCCGGCCAGATCCTTGGCGCAGCGAAACGCCTGGAGCTCAACCACGCCACCGTCTCGCGCCGCATCGCCGCGCTCGAGGAAGCATTAAGGACAAAGCTTTTCCGCCGCCTGACCACCGGCAGCGAGCTGACGCCCGCCGGCGAGCGCTTCCTCGACATCGCCGAGCGCATGGAAGGCGACATGATCGCCGCGCGCTCGACCATCGCCGGCGAGGGCGACGACGTTTCGGGAACCGTGCGCATCGGCGCGCCCGACGGATTTGGCGTCGCCTTCCTGGCAAAACGGCTGGGCGAACTGACCGCTTTGCACCGCGAGCTCACCATCCAGCTTGTGCCGGTGCCGCGCTCCTTCTCTTTGTCGCGCCGCGAGGCCGATATTGCGATCACCGTCGAGCGGCCGACCGAAGGGCGGCTGGTGGCGGGCAAGCTGGTCGACTATACGCTCGGCCTCTTCGCCTCCCGCGCCTATGCCGAGGCCAACGGCCTGCCCAAAACGCCGACAGAACTCGCCCGGCACACGCTGATCGGCTATGTGCCGGACCTCATCGTCAGCCCCTCGCTCGACTATGCCGCCGAGTTCAGCCCCGAATGGCGCACCAGCTTCGCCATCTCCTCGGCGCTCGGCCAGGCCGAAGCGGTGCGCTCCGGCGCCGGCATCGGCATCCTGCACACATTCGTCGCCCGTTCGATGCCGGAGCTGGTGCCGGTCGACATCGTCGCCCCGATCCGCCGCGCCTACTGGTTGGTCTATCATGAATCGGTGCGGCCGCTGCGCCGCGTCCAGCTGGTCGCCAACTTCATCACCAAGGCGGTGGAACGCGAGCGGGGCCTGTTCAGCTGATTTCACAGACCTGCAAACGCAATTCGTGGTTCAAGGCGAGTCGAGAATAAACGAATTCACCACTCGCTCAGCCTTGTCCGCCATCGGCGCCCACATCCGCGCCACTTGCTCGGCGCTCTCGCCCATCACGCTGCAGTTCACATAACCATAGCGCGCCCCTCGGACTGAGAATGCGAACCTGGAATGACCATAAAAGGTGGCATTCTCGCTCCGAACCGTAAAATCCAAGTCAGCCAGGCGGACGGGGTAGCCATCGGGAAACCTCGCAAGCCTGTCATTGCTAAAATCGGCTGTGCTGAATGAGGTGCCTATTGTCTTCTTCCAATTGTTCATCGACCAGCTCTCCATAAACTTGCCTGTATCGGACGGCGAGTCCGGTGCCGATTGATCGTAAAATGAAGCCGATACCATGCAGGTGAGATCGGCGGATTTCACGCTCAGCCGTATCTCTTTGTCGGAAGGCGCCTCATTGAGCCATTCTTCTGGAAAGCTCAACGAAAACCCGTTCTTCTGGTCGTGGACGGTCTTGTCCGCAGCCGTCGCCGCGGTGGCGCACAAGAAGAGAAATACCAAAGTGGTGGTCAGAAAACGAAAACGCATCGACGGTATTCGTCCTTCAAATGTTTCGCGGAAATGGTCAACCGCTCTATCTCATCATTTTTGACGCAATTCCTGGCGGAACGCTACGGCCAAGCGCCGAAACTAACCGCCCACACTTTCCCTGGAATTGCTCTAATCCGCATCGAGCACGAACGAGCTCACAATCTTCTCGGCCTCGTCCGCAAGCGGCGCCCATTTGCGCTCTACCTCTTCGGAGCTGTCGCCCGCGACCCCGCAATCGACGAAACCGTAATGCGATCGGCGCAGTGTCAGCGCAATGCGGGAATGGCCGTAGAAGCTGACATTTTCGTCTGCATAGTGGAAATCCATGTCGGCTATGCGCACCGGATAGCCGTCCGGGAAATGCGCCAACCTGTCCTTGCGGAAGGCGGCCGACTCATAGGCGACGCCGACCATGGTCTGCCAGTTGCTCACCTGCCAATCTTCCTCCATGAACGCCCTGACGTCGGGTGGATTGTCGGGAGCGGTCGGATCGTAGGCATTTTCCGACACGCGGCAGGTGAGTCCTCGTTCGCCGGATTTGATCTTGAGCCGAATGGTGTTGTCAAAGGCGGTTTCGCTCGCCCATTCCTCGGGATAGGTCAGCGAAAAGCCGTGCTTCCTGTCGTGAACGGTCTTGTCGGCGGCAAGCGCCGCCGCGGCGCAGCTCAGACATGCGGCCGCCGTTGCCAAAAGAAAAAGACGCATGCCGAAGTCCCCTCGCTGCGGCCGATCCTAACACAGGCAGTTGGTGGTTGCCGCCTTGCCTCCGCCACAAATTCGGCCACTGTGGCACCGGGGCGCTTCGTCATGCTGTGGCTGGGCGCGAGGGGACAATTTTCACAACGCCGGCGGGGAAATGCGAGCCGTTCTTGCCATTCTTCCGCTACTTTTCCTGTCGGACTGCGCCAATCCCTGGGCGAGGGTTCCGGAGGCGGAGCTGCCGAAGCCGGTTCGCTATGCCATGTCGCGGCCCTCGCCTTTCGTCATCGGCAATTATTGCGGCCCGGGCACACGCACCGGCGACCTGTCGGCAAGGCCTGTCGACCGCCTCGATGCCGCCTGCCGGGTTCATGACGCCTGCTACATTGCGAGGCGCAATCATTGCGACTGCGACGGCGCGCTCGTCGCTTCAGCGCGGAAAATTCGAGACGACAAGGCGGCGCCGCGCAAGATGCGAAACGAGGCCGAACTTCTGATCGCCACCTTCGCTTTTCCCGTCTGCCGGATCTTTCCGCAAGGCTTCCTGCCGCCGCGCGACCCCGCCCAGCTCAATGCCATGAACGGGGCCTCCGGATGAGCCTCGGGTCTGCCGTCGCCAAGGCATTGCTTGGACTGGCGCTGACGGTGCTGGCCGGCTGCGCCGGCATGCCCGGACAATCGGCCTGCGCCTTCTTTCCGGGCGACGACGCCTGCGACCGCCTGCCCGTCTCGGCGGACAGCAGCGGCGACGGCATCGCCATGGCCCGTTACTTCGCCAGCGACGGCAACAGCGCCTACGAAAGGGAATTCCAGGCGCTGCTCGCCCAAAGCCGCCTCGATGCGCTCGACCGCGCCAACGGCACCGGCCGCTTCGGCCGCGACTGGCGCGACGTCCAGAACAGCGGCTTCCATGCGACCTATCCGGCGCTGCAACGGTTGGCGAAACCGCTCGACGACACGGAACTCGCGCCGACGCCAGGCAAGCCGGGCCAAGGCCATTTCGCGGGGCGCTGGCGCATGTCTCGCCAGACCCTCTATCTCGATGCCGCCGCGCGGCCCTCGGCGCCCAAGACCTTCAGCTTCTCCGGCCTGCAGGCGCGCTCGGTCGAGATCGTGCTGCGGCAGGCAGGCCAGCATACTCTCGACATCGGCGGCACCTGCAACGGCCCGCTCGCGATCCGCGCATCGGGCCGATCCTCCACGGTCGCCGCAGCCTCGCCATTCCATTTGAGCCTGCCGGTCGCCGAAACCTCCGCCAGCCTGTTTCCGGACCAGGCGCTGACCCGCTGCGATCTGCGCGTCACCTCGACCCTGGCGCCGGCCGGCGCGCCGTTGACCTTGCTGCGCGAAGAGAGTGCCGATCCCTGGATCGCGGCTCTGGACAGCCGCTACGACCGCTGCCCGGTGCCCGCTCCGGCGGGGCTGGAGGAACTCGACCGCGTCTTTTATGCGAGCCGTTGGCTGTCGCAGACCTGCGCGCTGCCGCTGGGATCGCCGACCCTGCTGCGCAAGTCGCGCGACGGCTTCAATGCCAAGGTCGAGGCCCTGCTCGGCAAGAGGCTGCCCGACAGTGCCTTCGACAAGGCCGATCCCGAGCTGCCGCTCGATTTCTCCAACGCCCCAAAACTCAGGCTGATCTATCTGTCGTCGCTGGAATTCAAGGCGGATTTCTCCGGCCGCATCATGGAGCGGTTGATCCGTCACCATGCGGCGCAGGGCACCAAGGTGCGCATCCTGGTGACCGACGTGCTGGAGCGGGAGAAGGACGACGCCATGCTCCACCGGCTGGCGTCGGAATTCCCCAATGTCGAATTGCAGGAATATCGCTGGCAGGCCGATCACGGCGCCCCGTTCGACGAGCAGATATCGCAGCTGCACAAGACCCATCACGTCAAGATGCTGGCGACGCTGGCCGAACAGCCCGGGCGCTCGCGCGTCATCATCGGCGGCCGCAACATCCATGACGGTTTTCTGTTCCACAGGCCGGTCGACCTGACCCGCTATCCGGGCCTCGAGCAATACGGCAAAACCGACGGCTTCTCGCTGAATTACTATTCCAACTGGAGCGACTTCGACATCGAGATCGCCGACCAGGCGACCGTCGAGACGCTGGCCGCGCATCTGTCGACCATCTGGCTGCGCGACGCCGACACCAACCTGTCGAGGCCGTTCTCCATTCCGGTCCGTTCCCGGGCGGCCCCGCGCGGCGTAACGCGGCATTTCATCTCCGTGCCCTATCAGGATGGGCACGCGCTGGAGGCCTATTTCGTCGAGCTGGTCGACACCGCCGAGCATCGCATCGAGATCGTCAATCCCTATCTCAACCTGACGCCCGAGATCGCCCGGGCCTTCGACCGGGCGCTGGCCAGGGGCGTGAAGATCGATGTCGTCGGCCGCATCGACCTCAAGGGTGATATCGGCGGCCGGTTCCTCACCGCCCTCAACAAGCTGTTCGTCGAGAAATATGGCGACCGCATCAACATCCGCGAGTTCAAGGCGCCCGACGTCGTGCTGCATTCCAAGATCATGATGATCGACGAAAGGCTGGTCGCCATCTCATCGGTCAACCTCAACAACCGCAGCTTCTTCCATGACTCGGAGAACGGCATGGTCGTGCTCGATCCGGCCTTCTATGCCAGGATGAAGCCGATCTACCAGGACTACGTTGCGCATTCACGGCCGGTCGCCACCAATGTTACGATCGGCTGGGCCTACCGCCTGCTGTTCAGCGACAATTGGGTCAGAGAGGCGTTCTGAGGGATTGAAGCGCGCCGTCTCGATTCCATACCGAGCAGAGCGCTTAAATAGGCCTCAGATACCGCTCTGGGCTGAGGTCGCGCGCGTTGATCTCCGGCACCCGGTTGGACATGATGTCTGCCAGCACCTTGGCCGAGCCGCAGGCCATGGTCCAGCCGAGCGTGCCGTGGCCGGTGTTGAGATAGAGATTGGCGACCTCGCTCAGTCCGACCAAGGGCGGTCCGTCCGGCGTCATCGGCCGCAAGCCGCACCAGAAGCTCGCCGCCTTGAGATCGCCGCCGCCAGGAAAAAGATCGCCGACCGAATGTTCGAGCGTGCGGCGGCGCAATTCGTGCAGGCGAAGATCATAGCCCGAGATTTCCGCCGTGCCGCCGACGCGGATGCGGTCGCCGAGCCGGGTGATCGCCACCTTGTAGGTCTCGTCCATCACGGTCGACACCGGCGCGGCCTCGGCATTGGTGATCGGCACGGTGATCGAATAGCCCTTGACCGGATAGACCGGAATGGGTCGTCCCAGCTTGCGCATGAATTGCGCCGAATAGCTGCCCAGCGCCATCACGAAGGCGTCGGCGGATTTCCATCCGCTGTCGGTGAGCACATTGGTGAGGCGGTTCCGGTTCCTGACGACTTTCCGGATGGTCGAGCCGTATTCGAAGGTCACGCCCCGCGCCACGCAGAGCTCAGCAAGCTTGTCGGTGAACATCTTGCAATCGCCGGTCTCGTCGCCCGGAAGCCTGAGGCCGCCGACGAATTTGTCGCGCACGGCGGCGAGCGCCGGTTCGGCGGCGACACAACCGTCGCGGTCGAGGATCTCGTAGGGCACGCCGTATTTCTTCAGCACCTCGACGTCGCCGCCGGTGCCGTCGAGCTGCTTCTGCTTGCGGAAGAGCTGCAGCGTGCCTTTGGCCCGTTCGTCGTAGGTGATGCCGGTCGCCTCGCGCAGTGCCTTCAGCGTGTCGCGACTGTATTCGGCAAGCGGCACCATGCGCGACTTGTTGAGCGCATAGCGCTCGGCCGTGCAGTTGCGCAGCATCTTTAGCAGCCAAGTCCACATATTCGGGTCGAAGGCCGGCCGCACCACCAGCGGGCCGTATTTCATCAACAGCCATTTGACGGCTTTGATCGGAACGCCTGGCCCGGCCCAGGGCGAGGCATAGCCCGGCGACACTTCGCCGGCATTGGCAAAGCTGGTTTCGAGCGCCGGCCCCGGCTGGCGATCGTAGACGGTCACTTCATGGCCGGCCTCGGTGAGGAAGTAGGCGGTGGTGACCCCGATCACGCCGCCGCCCAGCACGATGACTTTCATTCTATCTCCCTCAAGGGCCGTGCACGCGGAGGCGCTTTGGCTCGTTCATCTGTGTGCCGGATTTTGCGGCGCCCGCCAAGGGGCGTGGTCAGGCGCCGAGGTAGCGGCGGTGAAAGCGCGTGCCCAGACTGGTCAGTATCTCGTAGCCGATGGTGCCGGCGTGGCCGGCCGCGTCGTCGACGCTTTGCGAGGGGCCGATGAGCTCGACGAGGTCGCCCTCGCCGAGCCTGCCTGCCGGAAGCGCCGAAATGTCGAGGATGATCGAATCCATCGACACGCGCCCGACGAAGGGCAAACGCACGCCCTCGAACCAGGCGGCCGAAGCGGCGCGCCGGTGCCAGCCGTCGCCATAGCCCAGCGAAATGGTCGCCAGCCTGAGCGGCCCGTCCGCCTGGTGGGTGTGGCCATAGCCGATGCCTGTGCCGGCGCCGATCTCACGCGTTTGCGCCACCTTGGCTTCCAGCCTTATCACCGGCAGCATCGGATTGGCTTCGTGGGGTGTCGGGTTGACGCCGTAGAGCGCGGCTCCGGGACGGGCGAGATCGTAATGGTAGGCCGGCCCTAGAAAGATGCCCGACGAGTTGGCCAAGGAGGCGGGCGCCGCGGGCAGCATCTTGCGCAACCGGTCGAATTCCAGCCGCTGCTTCTCGTTGGCCGACTGTTGGGGCTCGTCGGCGCGGGCGAGATGGCTCATCACGAAGCGGATGTCGATGCCATCGAAGGCGCCGGCCTCGCTCGCGACCGCCTCGACATCCGTCGGCGCCATGCCGAGCCGGGCCATGCCGCTATCGACCTGGATGGCGGCAGGCAGGCTCCGGCCCGCGCTCCGCGCGGCCTGGCGCCAGGCCTTCAGCTGGATGGCGCTGTTGACGACCGGGCAAAGTCCGGCCGCTTCCGCTTCCGGTTCCGACCCCGGAGGCAGTCCGTTCAGCACGAAGATGTCAGGTCCGGGCCCGATCGCGTTGCGCAGCGCGATGCCCTCGCCGGGCAGCGCGACAAAGAAGATGTCACAGCCCTCTTTCGCCAGCGCCGAGGCCACTTGGGCGGCGCCAAGTCCATAGCCGTCGGCCTTGAGCACGCCGGCGCAGCGAACGCCGCCCAGCCGCGCCTTGAGCCGGCGATAGTTTTCCCGGATGGCGCCGAGGTCGATAGTGAGGATCGCGCCGGCGGCCGCCTCGCTGACCATCGAACCATTGGCAGCGACTGTTTGCAGCGAAGTCACTTCGGCATCACTCATCAAGGCAATCGTCGCAGGCGGTTTGCAATTGTTGCGGCGACGCACGACTTTGGACGCTGGCGCCGCCCCTCACCTGCCTGCCGGCATCCTCTCCCCGTATAGTGACGGGGAGAGGGGCGCTGTCGCCGCCGATTTCGCCAATCACCAACGTCGCGAGAAGCGCGCCGAGGCTGCGGCCAGCCCCTTCTCCCCGTCACTATACGGGGAGAAGTGCCCGGCAGGGCGATGAGGGGCAGCGCCGACGCTTCGCTAAAGTGCGCTTGCCGCGCGTCGTTCATGTTTGCCTCTTTGCATGCAGCACATCAGCATCAACAAAGCATGATCTCGACTACGGTGCCAACCTCTTCGCTTGCCGAACTTAGTTAGAAGCACGCCTGCCACGTCTAGCGAACAAGATGCTGGAATGCCGCCACAACCTGCTCATAAACCTTGCGCTTGAACGGCACGATCAGCTCGGGCAGCTCGCGCATCGGCCGCCAGGCCCATTCGTCGAACTCGGCCGTGTGGCCGCCGGGCGGCGGATTGATTTCGATCTCGCTTTCGTCGCCCTCGAAGCGATAGGCGAACCATTTCTGCGTCTGGCCGCGATAACGGCCCTTAAAGGCGACGCCGACCAGATGCGGCGGCAGGTCGTAATTGATCCAGCGCGGCGCCTCGGCAAGCAGCGACACGCTGCGCATGCCGGTTTCCTCATAGAGCTCGCGGCCGGCGGCCTCGAGCGGCTCCTCGCCCTTGTCGATGCCGCCTTGCGGCATCTGCCAGAGCTGCGTGGTGCCGGCGAACTCGCTGTCCGGCTCGGCGATACGGTGGCCGACCCAGACCAGGCCGGCTCTGTTGAGGATCATCAGCCCGACGCAGGGACGGTAAGGCAGCGTTTCGGGGTCGATCGTCTTGGCCATGGGTCAGCGTTCCAGCGGTCTCGAGGATTGACAGCGGCGACAAGCGCAGCGTTAGCCCTTTTGCGGATCTATGGCCACAGCCGAGATCGGCACGATCTCGATGCCGCGCTTCTTCGCCTCAGCGATCCAGGACGTCACCGTGTCGACGGTGATGTCGAAGGCCGAACCGATGCCGACTGCGCTGCCCTTGGCCCGCGCCGTGGCTTCGAGACTGTCGAGCTTCTTCAGGATCTCGCCGCGGTCCTGCACGGCATCGATCGCCATGTCGCCGGCGACGAACGGCACGCCGTCCTTCAGCGCCAGGTCAGGCGCGACGCTGCGCGAAGACGAGCCGTCATCGATATAGGCAAGGCCGCGCTTGCCGAGCTCGGCGATGAAAGGCTGCATCGCCGACGCGTCGGCCGAGAAGCGCGCGCCCATATAGTTCATGACCCCGGTATAGTTTGTGGTCCTGGACAGCGCCCAATGCAGGCTTTTCAAGTTTTCGTCCGGGCTGGCCGAGACCGTGAGCGTGTTGCGGCCGGGATTGACGTTGGGATAATCGAACGGCTCGAGCGGCACCTGCATGACGATCTCATGCCCGCTCTGCCTGGCCGCCTGCATCCATCGGCCGATGCTGTTGCCCTGCGGCGCGAAGGCCAGCGTCACTTCGGCCGGCAGCTTGGCGATGGCGGCTTGCGTGCCGGTCTGCGAGACGGCGAGCCCGCCAATGACGATCGCCACCCGCGCGCCGCGCGCCCCCGACCACGGCCGGGCATAGACGTCGAAGGGCCGCCTGCCGTCGGCGGAGCGGATCGGCAGCGGACCCGTGTCGCTGGCTTCGATCAGCGCCCTGTCCGGGATATGCGCGACCTTGAGGTTCTGGCCAAGCGTCGACGGATCGCGAATGACGATCGCCGCTTTCGGCGGGCTGTCGCCTTCCTCGGTCTGGACGTGGATGATCTGCGGCCCGCCGCTCTTCATCG
Source organism: Mesorhizobium sp. M2A.F.Ca.ET.042.01.1.1 (assembly GCF_003997405.1). NCBI lineage: Bacteria > Pseudomonadati > Pseudomonadota > Alphaproteobacteria > Hyphomicrobiales > Phyllobacteriaceae > Mesorhizobium > Mesorhizobium sp. M2A.F.Ca.ET.042.01.1.1. Next base: position 666 of record NZ_RZRX01000136.1, on the reverse strand, counting down.
GGGTGCTGGCCTGCGGTTTCGCCGCGGCAACCGGAGCCGGTGCGGCAGGCGGCGCGGGTGTGGTGGGGGCCGCGACAACCTTCGGCGCGGAAACCGCCACGTCTTGCGGTTTACGGAACGGCTTGTCGCGCAATGCGATCGCGCCGGAAACGCCGATCACGGCAAGCACGGCCAGCACAGCGGCAAGCGTGCCGCCGCTGATGCCGGTCGAAGCACGCCGCTTGGGCCGGAGCTTCTGTCCAAGCGGGCGTTCGATATCCTTGCCGATGTCTGCCAAGTTAAGTTCCCCGGAAGCACGCCACTTGGATGAAATGTCACGTTCTCGTGACATCTCGCGTAAACTTCGCAATCGCTGGCGCGATACCCCAGACGCGTGGCGCCCCAACCGCGGTCCCCGAATCAAACTGCCGGGACCTCGCGGTCCCGGCAGCATTGCATTGCTTCGATCGGCCTGCCAGAGCCGGACTGCTTTACTGGTTCAGCACGGCCTTGTCCGGGTTCGGCGGGAAGGCCGGGTCGGTCTTCTCGCCGCGCAGCAGCTGCTCGGCATAGATCAGCTGCAGATCGTCCTTCGGATCCGGCGGCACATAGGCGGCCGACCCAGAACCGGTCGAGCTCTCGTCGGCGCCCTTGATGTGGCCCTTGAGGTCGGATTCGCCACGGGTC
>NZ_RZRX01000135.1:0-16960 GCF_003997405.1 Mesorhizobium sp. M2A.F.Ca.ET.042.01.1.1 | reverse complement strand
GGCGGACCGCCATCCTGCATTTCGGCGAAACTGAGGTTCTGTACCGCGTAGGCAACTGCCACATGCGCGGCGATCATTCTCGCCGCGCATGTGGCAGTTGCCTACGCGGTACAGAACCTCAGTTTCGCCGAAATGCAGGATGGCGGTCCGCCGCCGGCGCTGGCGGTCGAGATGGCGCCGCTGATGACCGCGCCCGCCGTGCCGGAGGAGACTGCGATGCTGGACACCGTGACACCGGAGCCGCCCAATGCGGCGGAGGAGACGGAAAAGCCCGTCGACACGAAGCCGGTGACCGATCCGGCGCCGGTGGCGGAGCAGCCAGAGCCGGTCACCGAACAGCCGCTCGACGACAGGCAGGAGGCTGAACAGGCCGCGCCGGTGCAGCACACCATCGCGGCGCTGAGCGAGCAGCAGCCACTGGATGAAGTCGTGCCGGATCCTGTCGAGGCGATCGCGCCCGATGTCGCCATTCCGCTACCGCAGCCGAAACCCGTGGAAGCCGAGGTCAAGGCGCAGAGGCCGGCCGAAGCCAGGAAGAAGGCCGAGAAGAAGCCGGTCGAAAAGCCGAAGGAACGGGTGGAAAAGGAAAAGGCGACGACGCCCAAGGCGACGACCGCCGCCAGCATTGACGCCAAGGCGGCGACGAAGGCAGCGGCGCCACAATCCTCGAGCGTGGCGCCGCGCTCGAGCGTCAGCCCGTCGCGCTGGAATTCCAGCCTGGCGGCGTGGATCAGGCGGCACACCCGCTATCCGAGCGCCGCGCGCTCCAGGCGGGCCGAGGGCACGCCGAGCGTGACCTTCACGGTCGACACGTCCGGAAGGGTGGTCTCGGCCCGGCTCGCACGATCCTCGGGGGACGGCGATCTCGACCGCGCCGCGCTTGGCGCGTTGCAGGGCGCCTCGGTGCCGGCGCCGCCGGCGGAACTCGGCGCCCGCGTCACCCGCACCGCGCCCTTCGTCTTCAGCCTGCGCGATTAGGGCAATATCAGGAAAAGTGCGCGACGGCTTTCTGCCGGATCTATCGAACGCTGAACCGCTCTAATTGCCCTGGGGGCGGCGATCTGTCCGTTTCGGGATGAGCCCGAATGATGATAAAGCCTGAGGCAATCACTCATCTATATCAGGATTCCCATGTCGGTCCTTACACGCCGCAAACTCCTGCAGAGCGCGGCGGCCGTCGGCGCGGCCGGTATCGGCCTCTCGGCCGCCGGCAAGCTTGCCGGCTGGGCGGCGGCGAAGCCCGAACCGCTGATCCTGAAGACCGCCAGCATCGAGGCGCGGCTGATGGACGGCGCGCCGACGAAGAATGTTCTGACCTATGGCGAGGCAGGCCCGCCGCCGGTCGTCAGGATGCGGAAGGGCGAGCCGTTCGCCGCGCGCTTGATCAACGGCATCGATGATCCGACGACCATCCACTGGCACGGTATCCGCGTTCCCAACAAGATGGACGGCGTGCCGTTCCTGATCCAGCCCTATGTCTATCAGGGCGACCATTTCGACTATGCCTTCACCCCGCCCGACGCCGGCACCTTCTGGTACCACCCGCATTGCAACACGCTGATCCAGATGGGGCACGGGTTGACCGGCGTGATCGTGGTCGAGAACCCGAAGGACCCCGCCTTCGACGCCGAAATGGTGATCAACCTGCGCGACTGGCGGCTCGGCGACGACGGCCAGTTCATCGAGGCGTTCCGGCCACGCGACGCCGCAAAGGCCGGCACCTTCGGCACGGTGCGCACCGCCAATTGGCTCGAACAGCCGCAATTCGATGCGCCGGCCGGCGGACTGGTGCGGCTGCGCGCCGCCATCACCGACGTCACCCGCATCTATGCCTTCCGCGTCGACGGCGCCGAGGCGACGGTGATCGCGCTCGACGGCAACCCGGTGCCGCAGCGGTTTACGCCGGACGCCTTGCAGATCGGACCCGGCCAGCGGCTGGAGCTTGCCATCCGTATGCCCGACGAGGAAGGCGCGGTCGTCAGCCTGCGCGACGTCCGGGGCACGAAGCCGAAAATCCTGGCGACGCTGCGTTCCGTCGGCAAATCGCTCAAGCACGATCTGCGCGATCTCGGCCCGCTGGAAGTCAATCCGGTGGCGGAAGTGGACCTTTCCAGCACCAGGCGCATCCCGCTGGCGCTGAGCGCCACGGCGGAAAACGTTTCGGCCGACAGCATCTGCGGTTCGCTCGGTTACAGCTTCTGGGCGATCAACAAGGTGCCGTGGCCGGGCGACACGCCCGACCCGACCGCCCCGCTCGCCGAGCTGAAGCTCGGCAAGAGCTACATAATCGACATGGAGAACCTGACGCCGCACGCGCACCCGATCCATTTGCACGGCATGAGCTTCAAGGTGCTGTCGTCCTCGACCAGGCCAGTGCAGCCGCTCGTCTCCGACACCTACCTCATCCAGCCCGACGAGAAGGTGCAGCTGGGATTCGTCGCCGACAATCCCGGCGACTGGCTGCTGCATTGCCACATCATCGAGCACCAGAAGACAGGCATGACGAGCTATTTTCGGGTGGCGTGAGCGCATTGGCGCGCAAGGGCGGCGGCATTCGGAGTCTATCGCGGGTTGACGCGTTTGGCCGATTGCCTAGGTAGGCAAGAGGGCGCTGGGGCGGCACGCAACTCCGACCGACGGCATGACATCCTTGCGTATTCGAAAACTTGCCTTTGTCGCGGCAGGCATCTCCATCCTGTCGTCCTGCGTCATCCCGGACGACACGTCCGGCATCGCCAAGGTCGACCCCACCACGGCCGCCGCCCGCAAGGAGATGGTCGGTCTCAGCGAGGCCGATGTTCGCATGTGCGCCGGCTTTCCGACCGCGACCGCCGATGTGGGATCATCCGGCCAGATCTGGACCTATCAGCGCACCGTGCAACGCGGCAACCTCAGCATCGCGGTGCCGACCATGGCCGTGGGCGCGATCCCTGCGGTCGGCGGGTCAGTCAACGTCGCTCCCGGCGGTTACTGCAACACGCAGATCCGCATGGTCGGCGGCCATGTCGCCGAGGTGGCCTATGCCGGCGACAACAATCTGCCGAACAGCGTCGATGCGCTCTGCGTCAGCACGGTGGACGCCTGTGTGGCCTATGCGCGCCAACGCAATCACAAGGCGACGGCAATCTCCAGGTGAGTGGAACCGGGCCGGTCCAAGACTCCGCTTGTGTCAGCGTTCTCCAGGGTGAATGGCGCCGGGGAGGCGTTAGGCGAAACATGCCGGCCCCGGGTCCCGTGGACCAGTCCGGGATTCGTCCGGCGCGAAGCTCGTGGTTCGGCAGGATTCAGTCGGGCGCCGGAAGCATGTATGCTCGACGATACTGATTCTTCCGATCATTTTTGGCTGGTCGATGTGAGAAAAATCGTCGCCGCACTCACCGTAGCTGTCGTTCTTGTCGTCGGGCTGCTTTTCCTTCTGCCCGCGCTGGTTTCGACCGACTGGGTTCGTGCTGAGCTAGGCCGGCAATTGTCGTCCGCGACCGGAATGAGCATTCGGCTGGACGGGCCTGTCAGGCTGTCGCTGCTGCCCAGGCTGGCGGTGGTCGCGGATGATATCTCGCTCTCGACCGGCGCTGGCGACATCGCGATATCCGCTCCGCGCTTCTCGACATCGGTAACGCTTTCCTCGCTATGGTCGAAAAAGCTCGAGATTCAGTCGGTCGCGCTGGCGGATCCGACAATCGCACTCAGGGCTTCCGCGAGCGCGGAGCCAGCTCCGGAACAGAACAATGCTCAGTCCGATCCCTTCGCGGCGATCGTCGATACGCTCGAGCGGCTGGCGATCAACCAACTGACCATAACGAACGGTACCCTTACCTCAGCCGCATCGACCCGCAATGCCGCCAAGGTGACGGCGATCGACGCCGATTTGAGGGTTCCGGACCTCGACCGGGAGGTCTCGTTTTCATTGGCCGGCACCAGCAGCGGCCGTCGCGTCGCAATCAGCGGGAGCCTTTCCGCCTTAAGGCCGATTCTGAAACGGCTGCCGGCCCAAATCGCCATCGAGGCGCGGCTCGATCCGGCGCCCGTTGCCAAATTCTCTGCCTTGCATGCGAGCGGCGAGATCCAGCTCAACGGCAATGGCAGCTATCAGATCAAGGGCGGGAAGTTCGAGATCGGCGACCAGAGCTTCCAGATGGACGCGCTCTTTCAGCCCGGGCCGCGGCATCGCTTCTTCGCCGACCTGGCAGCCAAGCGCGTCGATATCAACGCGCTGAGCGACCTCGGAAACGGCGGTTCCAGCGCGGGCAAAGCTTCGGCCGGCTCCGGAGAGCCTGATCTTGCCATGCTGGCCGCTTTCGACGCCGACATCAGCGTGACAATCGATGAGTTGCTCAGCGGCAAGATACGGGCTTCCGATGTCCAACTCGCCGCAACATTGCGCGACGGGCATCTCGAGGCAAAGCTGGAGCATTTCGGCCTCGACGCGGGAAACCTCAAGGCGAACGCCTCGACGAATGTCGCTGAAACGCCTCCGACCATACGGGGCAATATTGCGAGCTCGGGGCTGGACATCGGCTCGATAGCGAAGCTGGCCGGACAAGCCGTGCCGCTGTCCGGCAAGCTTACGGCCGATATGGGATTCGCTTTTCGTGGGCTTGCCGCGCAACGCATTCACAGCAGCCTCAATTTGCAGGGAACGGTCGGGATACGCGAAGGCAAGCTTCCGCTTGCGGCGCTTGCCGATGCCCAGGACCGGATCGCCAACGACATCACCGGACTCACTCTTGACGCGAAGCTTCGCGACATCGGCAAGCCGGTCGATGTGACGGGCAAGCTCGTCTGGCGGGGGCAGGCTGTTGCGTTCAAGTCTCAGGTCGCGCCCGCATCCTTTCTGGCCGGCGGCTCCGTTGCCGATGCATCCGGCCCGATCAGCCTTTCGGTCTCCTCCAAATATCTCGAAGGCAGCATAAGCGGCACTGTAGGGGGTGGCGGCACTTTCAAGGGTGAGGTCTCGGCCACATCGTCCTCGGTCGACAGGCTGATGCAATGGCTGGGACAGGGCGCTTCCCGCAGTCTGCAGGATTTTGCCTTCAAGGGCGATGTCGATGCCGGCCCAACGCAATTCTCCTTCAAGAAGGCCACCGTCGCTTTGAACGGCGTCAAGGCGTCCGGGCAAGGCTCGGTGAAACTAGGGGAGCCTCTCACGATCCGGACGTCGCTCAATTTCGCGAAACTCGACCTTGCAGCGCTCGCCGGCAGCGGTGGAGCCGCGGCCGGCGGCAAGCAGAAACCGGGCGCGGCAACCGACGCGCCGGTCGATCTCTCCTTCCTCAAGGGACTTGATGCCAAAGTGGATATCCAGGCCGATAAGCTCGGCTATGGCAAGGTCTTCGCCGGGCCGGTGGCGACCAGCCTGACGGTGGCGGATGGGAAGGCTCACCTGAACGTGCCGCAAAGCCCCTTCTATGGCGGCACGATCGCGGCGGAGATGACCGCCGACGGCTCCGGTGACGCCGCTTCCCTGGACCTCAACACCGCAATCACCGGCGCGGCCGCGGCGCCCTTGCTGCGTGATGCGGCTGATTTCGACCGCATCGAAGGCACGCTTGAGGCGACGGTCGCGGTTTCAGGCGCGGGAAAGACCACCAGGTCGCTTGCCCGCTCGCTCGGCGGCAAGGCGGCGGCAAAATTCAGCGACGGCGCCTTCCGCGGCATCGACATAGCGGAGGTCTACAACAATTTGGTCGGGCTGCTCGCCGGCGGCTTCAAGCAGGATCAGGCCAAGAAGACGACGTTCACCGAGCTCGGCGCCTCATTCGCGATCGAGAACGGCATCGCGCAGACGACGGACATCAGTCTGCTGGGCTCGCTGCTGCGGATGGACGGCTCAGGCACGATCGACCTCGCCGACCAGACGCTCGACATGCGGCTCAACCCCCGCGTCGTCGCTTCGCTTGCCGGGCAGGGCGGCGACGTTGCCGTGAAGGGCATCGGGGTGCCGGTCGTGGTCCAGGGCCCGCTCTCCGCGCCCGGCGCCTATCCGGACCTGAGCGCGCTGGCCAAGGACCCGCAGGGTGCGCTGGATATGTTGAATCGCCTTGGGCTGCCGACCGGAAAGCTGATCCCGGGCCAAACGGGCTCGAACGGCGACGGGTCCGGCAAGGGAGCGGCGGATCTGATCGGCGATCTTCTGCGCAACGCCGCGCCCCGGCCCAAAACCCCGCCCGCCGCGCCGGAACCACCGGTGGCGCCGAACAACGGCAATGCGGAAAACCCGCCGCCGTCAGGTTCGGACACCAGCGGCGAGACCGAGGCCGCCGCGCCGGCGGCGGAACCCGCACCGGTCGACCCGCAAGCTGCCCCTGCTTCTCCCGAAGCGCCCAAAAAGGGGGAAATAGACACGCTTCTCGATCAGTTGGCGAATTAGCGTCATGGGTGCGCTGGGATCGCTAGTAGCACCACACAGCGATTTTGACCGGTCGGCTCTGGTTGCGTTGGCAGATGGCATGCGTTTGAGATTGGCCGAAACGCCCTTCGCGATCGTCATTCCAGGGCGGAGCAGGAGCGAAGCTCCGTCGCCTAGACCCTGGAATCCATGCCGTTACCTTCGCCAAGGCGTGCAACGGAGCAAAATTCTGCACCATCGCGGCGCTTCCAAGTCACGGAATGGATTCTATGGTCTGCGCCGCGTCGCTTCGCTCCTTGCTCCGCCATAGAATGACGAGGTTTGGGCGGCTTCAAACCAATCCCCGCCCCTTGCGCCGATTTCGCGGAAATCAATGGAATGGCGCCCCAGCCAGAGGGCGGCCCTGGGCATACCGGCGCGGTACATGATCTAACGCTCATATGTGCGACCGAAAATCAAAGTGATCTCGGTCGCCGCAAATCGCCCCCAATCAGGACGTTCTTCCGGCCTTATTCTGGAGAGGTTGGAGAGGCCGATGAAATTACCCATTCTTGCCCTTGCCGGGACCATGCTGGCGATGGTGCCTGCGGTCCAGGCGGCGCCGATGATCGGCGTGCCGGCTGGAAATAGCCTGGTGCAGGAGGCGCATGTCACATGCGCTTATCTGACTGAGGACGGCTACTGCGTGCGGCCGCACAAAAGGCACCAATATTGGAAGCGGAAACACTATTACCAGCCCGCTTATCGCACCTATGTGCCGCAGCCGCCGGACGAGTATGACTGGCGCTATCAGCGTCCGCGGCCGATTATCCGGGTCGTTCCAAACTACCCGCCGCGGGACGAAGACAATTGGGACGACTGGGACGATTGAGTCTGCCCAGGGCCGGAGCTGCCTTGCGCTTTGCAGAGGCCCGCTTGCAGGCCTGGCAGGATGTGACGAAGACAATCGACGGCGGATACGCGGCCGGAACCGCCGTCCACGTATCCGCAATCCGGCAATTTGTAGCCTACCAGCCGAACAGCACGGCCGCACCGCTCTGGCCATCGCCGGCCTGCGCGACATTGGCGTCGGTGTTTCTGCCGAACTGGAAAATGCCGTAGGAATTGTCGTTGCCGTCCTGCCGCAAGGTGGCGATATGTCCACTGCCCTCCTGCCGAATTACGCCGAGGTTGCCGGCACCGTCCTGACCTATGCCTGCACCATTGTTCCGACCGAACTGTCTGATGTGGGCACCGCTGCGCAGCCCGTTATAGGCCGAATAGGCATGTAGACTAAGGTCCAGCGCCCGCGCATCGCGGGCCGTCCGAGGCGAGTAGTAGAACCCGATCGAACCGCCCGCTTCTGCCGGAGCGGAAGCAAGGGGCAGGCCGATGGCGGCAACGAGCGCGGTGGTGTGGATGAGCTTTGTGATCTGGCGGTTCATGTTACGTCTCCTGGCAGGTTCGACGGTTCGACCGTTGATGAGGCACAGTCGCACAACCAAGCTGAACCATGACGGAAAGGATCGTTCAGCAGCCATTCAAGATCCGGCATTGGGTCAGGCTTCACCCCAGGGCCCTGGGGAAATGGCGGAGGGCTCCGGTGCCCGGAGCCCTCCTTTCGATCTGCCGATCGGGAGAACCGACGCTCAGGTTGCGCCAGGCACTTGCTTGACGCAGCTGACGCTCGTGCCGCCTGCGATCACCTTCAGCGTGACGTCGTAGGCAGCGCCATCTGCTCCCAAGCTCATCCGGCCGAGCGATGCGGGATTGCCCGGACCGGCTTCGAAGCTGCCGCCCTGCCGGATGTTGGCGGAGCCGGACGCGCCTCCTCCGGAGACGCTGATCGTGTAGGTGCCGCTGGTGCTCTTGTCAGCATAAACCAGGGGCTCCAGCAGGATGGCGTCTGCTTCAATCGTATCCCGTATCTCGCATCGCACCGGCCCGGAAGTCGAGCCATCCTTGCCGGCCGTCGCGCCTGCCGCGCCGGCGGTTATCGCAGCTAAGAGCGCGGCCCATGTCGCCGAGGCATGCTTGTCCAATCTGGTCATGGATGATCTCCTCGCACTATCAGGATGGCGGCCGGCAAACCATTGCCGGCCACCATGGTTCAGGGGCAATCCTGGACGAAGGCGGCTACATTGCCGCTGCCACCCTGGCTGACATCGGCATTGCACCCGTGGCCGACCTGAACGCCGGCTGCGATGTTGCCGTTGCCGTCCTGCGTCAGGATCGCCGTGTGGTTCGAGCCGAACTGGGCAATGCCCCCGGCATTCCGGTTGCCGTACTGGTAGGTCGCGCCGTAGTTGTTTGCGCCCTGCTGCCCGATCACCGAGAGGTTGCGACGACCATATTGCTGACCGATCGCGGTGTTGAAGCGGCCATCCTGGTGGAAATGGACGCGGTTGCGGTAGCCATGCTGGGTGCCGCCTGCGGAATTGCGCCAGCCATATTGTTCGATGTTGACGTCGTTGGCCAGGGCGGGTGCGACGGCGGTGAAACCGACGACAGCGGCAAGGGCCGTGGCGATGATCGATCTGCGGGTCATAGGACTTCTCCTTCGATTGCGGCGGGGACCGCGTGTTGAACGGCCCTTTGTAGGGAAGTCACTCGGAACGGAGGCTGAAGGCTCCATTCAGCGAAAGTTCATGGCCGCTGCGTTCAGACGTTCCAGGGCTGGAGCGCTCCGCCCGTCGGTCGAGCGAGGCCCTCGATGCAGGAGCACTCTGCGGATGAGGAGTTTGAATGGGAATCGGAGGGGCTGCGCTGATGGCGCACCGACGCGTGCGGGGGAAACATAGATTGATTTCAGGCTACCCTGAAAGCGCGGAGATATCCGGTTAGCCCATGCGTTCGGCACCTGGATATTACCCACGGCCAAGCGAAAACCCGGGGCACTCGATTCCGCGATCGAATGGCACTCCCTGGGTAACTCTCCTGGGAGTGCCAGAAATTGACGGGCCCTATCGCTTCAGCGCGATGCTGATGCCGCTGAGATCGGCATTAACCTGCAGGCCGACCTGCCTGCCGGTGAGCTCGAGCTGGGCGCCCTTGTCATTAGTCATGACGATCACCTGGGCGCCTTTGCCGACCGCCCCGCCGCCGCCGGCAGCGCCATAGACGCCCGTCACGTCGCTTGCGCGCCTGATATGGCGCACCCTGCCCTGGAAATAGGTCTTGGACGCCCCGAAGGCGAGGCCGCCCGAGACGCCGCCGACCGAGATCGGATAGCGTTTGCCATGGAAGGTCAGCGTGCCCTCGCCGCCGGAGCCGCCGATGAAGAAGGCCGCCTTGTAGACGGAGAAACGGATCGTGCCGCTGTCGGCATGCGCGGCGCCGGCAATGCTCACGCCCGCGGCGGCGATTGCCGCGACCGCGACGGAACGGAACCTGGATGAAATCTGCATGATGGAACTCCTCAAGGATCGCCGCTTGCCAAACCGGCCGCGCACGTCGGCTTCAAATGTATAGCTGAACCGAATTGCCCCGCCATTGGTTCCAGGCACGCGGCCCGAAATCCGGCGGTCACGAAATGGCGAGCAAGGAGGCGATGAGAGCACAGGCGTGTGCCGGCTGGTGGAGCTGAGGGGGATCGAACCCCTGACCTCATCATTGCGAACGATGCGCTCTCCCAGCTGAGCTACAGCCCCGTTCCAGCGGATCGGCTTGTATCGGTCGCGGCCGTTTGATGTCAAGGCGAAAGACCGGGGCGAAAGACCGGGCCGGCCACAAGCGTCGTGGAGGGCGGGCCTTGCCCGCTCGCCAAGCAATGGCTACATGTCGGCGACAATTTGGAGACCGGCATGATCGCCCTTATTCAGACCATCGTCATGGCGCTTGATATCTACTGGTGGATCATCATCGCCTCGGCGATCTTTTCCTGGCTCTACGCCTTCAACGTCGTCAATTCGCGCAATCAGTTCGTCGGCAGCGTCGGCAACATGCTCTACCGGCTGACCGAGCCGGCCTTGCGCCCGATCCGCCGCTTCATGCCTGATCTCGGCGGCATCGACATTTCGCCGATCATCCTGCTGTTGATCCTTTTCTTCATCCGCCAGTTCCTGGTCACCACGGTCTGGTCCTGGGTCGTGGCCGGCGGCTGATGAGCACGCCGTTTCGGCTGCGCGACAACGGCATCGACCTCTTCGTGCGGCTGACGCCGAAAGCGGCGCTTGACGGGATCGACGGCATCGAGACCGCCGCCGACGGGCGCAGTCACCTCAAAGCCCGCGTCCGCGCCGTGCCGGAGAACGGCGCCGCCAATCAAGCGCTGGAGCGGATGATGGCCAAGGCGCTGGGTGTGCCGGTGTCGGCCGTTTCGGTGGTCGCCGGCGGTACATCGCGGCTAAAGACGCTGCGGGTCGTGGGCGATGCGGCTGAGCTGGTAGAGCGGCTTCAGACGCTTAGCAAATAACGCTGGCGACGCCCTCTCATCCGGCCGCTACGCGGCCACCTTCTCCCCGGCGGGGAGAAGAGCTTGGCGCCGGCGCCGACCTGCTCCTCTCCCCTTGGGGAGAGGTCGGATTGCCCCGAATTGCTCTTCGCAATTCGGTCGGCAATCCGGGTGAGGGTGAGTCTTCAAACCACTCAATCCCCCAGCGGCAGCTTCGGATCGTCCACCTTCAGCGTGTTCACGCTCTGCTTGATGCGCCGCAGATTCTCCAGCACTTTCGGTCCGCGCGATTCCGCCACCGTGGTGGCGATCATGTCGACGATCGCCAGGAGCGCGTAGCGTGACGAGGTCGGCTTGTAGATGTTGCCGTCCTCTACCGACTGCAAAAGGATCACCGTGCCGGCGACCTTGGCCAGGGCCGAGTCAGGCGCGGTGATGGCGACGGTGGCGGCGCCATATTGCTGGGCGACCTCGACTGCCTCGATCACCGAGCGCGCATAGCCGGAGACGGAGAAGGCGAGCAGCGTCGTCTTCGGGGTCGCGACGGCGGCATACATGCGCTGCAGCTGGCCGTCGGTCTGGGCGAGCGCCGAGAGACCCAACCGGAACAGCCGGTTCTGCATCTCCGTCGCCATCATCGAGGAGATGCCGCCGGAGCCGATGCAGAGCACATTGCCGGAGCTTGCAATCCGGGCGGCGACATCCATCAGCGTCGTCATGTCGAGGTTTTCGCTGGCGCGCTGGATGGCGGCGATCGCCGCCTCGGTGATGGCGGATGCAATGCGCTGCTCGCGCGCGTCGCGGCTCAGCGGCTCCGGCGACAGATACTGGCCGCCGATGGCGATCGCCTGCGCCAGGTAGAATTTGAAATCGCGCAAGCCCTCACAGCCGAGATTGCGGCAGAAGCGGGTGACGGTCGGCTCGCTGACGGCGACGCGCGCGGCGATCTCCGAGATGGCCGCCTTCGACGCGAAATCGAGGTCGGAAAGCACCAGCCCCGCCAGCCGTCGGTCAGATTTGGTGCCGTCCTGCGACATCAATTGCAGGCGGGTGATGATGTCGGCCGGGCTCTTCATCGTCTTCTCACAGCGGCAGGCCGGTCGCCTTGTCGAAAAGGTGGATGTTGCGCGGGTCGACACGCACCGGCAGCCGGTCGCCGGGCTTGACCTGCAGCCGGTCGCGAAACACAGCGCGCACCGTGTCCTCGCCGACCGAACCGTAGACATGGGTCTCCGAACCGGTCGGCTCGACGACATCGACCTTGATCGCGATGGCATCCTCACCGGCGCCGACGACGAAGTGCTCAGGCCGGATACCGGCTTCGACCGTGTCGCCGGCGGAAGCCGCGTTGCCCGAGAGCGCCAGGCGGCCGCCACCTTTGGTCTCGAACCAGGACTGGGCTCCGGCCGTCTTCAGCGCGCCGGAGACAAAGCTCATCGACGGCGAGCCGATGAAGCCGGCGACGAATTTGTTGGCCGGCCGATCGTAAAGCTCCAGCGGCTGCCCGACCTGCTGGATGCGGCCGCGGTCCATCACCACGATGCGGTCGGCCATGGTCATGGCCTCGATCTGGTCGTGCGTGACATAGACGATGGTCGATTTCAGCCGCTGGTGCAGCGCCTTGATCTCGGTGCGCATCTGCACGCGCAATTGCGCGTCGAGATTGGAGAGCGGCTCGTCGAACAGGAACACCGAAGGTTCGCGCACGATGGCGCGGCCCATGGCGACGCGCTGACGCTGCCCGCCCGACAGCTGCCGGGGATAGCGGTCGAGATAGGAGAAGAGGTTGAGCACGCCGGAAGCCTTCTTCACCTTGTCGTCGATCGCGGCGCGGTTCTCGCCGCGGATCTTCGGGCCGAAGCCGATATTTTCCGACGCCTTCAGATGCGGGAACAGCGCGTAAGACTGGAACACCATGGCGATGTTGCGCTTCTGCGGCGGCAGGTCGTTGGCGCGCGTGCCACCAATGACGAGGTCGCCGGAGGTGATCGTCTCCAGCCCCGCCAGCATGCGCAAAAGCGTGGACTTGCCGCAGCCGGACGGCCCGACCAGAACGACGAACTCGCCAGTTTTGATGTCGAGGTTGATGTCTTCGAGGATTTTGTGCTGCCCGAAGGATTTCGACAGGCTGCGGAACTGGACGTCGGTCATGGTCACGCTCCCAATATGTCGTCGATGAAAGGCAGGTAGCCGGCCGTCAGGCCGGCGTCCACGGGCACCACGGCACCTGTTATGCCGGAAGCGCGCTCGGAGGCAAGGAAGGCGACAGCTTCGGCCACTTCCCGTGCATTGACGATGCGGCCCAGCGGATAGAGCCGCTTCAGCCGCCCGAGGATCTCCGGATCCTTGGCGAGGCGATGGTCCCAGGCGGCGGTGCGGATCGATCCCGGGCACACGACATTGGCGCGCAATCCGCTGCGGCCAAGCTCGACGGCGACCGATTTGGCATAGGCGTTGATGCCGGCCTTGGCCGCCGCATAGGCCGGATTGCCGAAATGCGCGATGGCGTTGACCGAAGAGATGAAGACGACGCTGCCCGAACCGCGCCCCGCCATCGCCTTGATCAGCGGATCGGCGAAACTCATCACGCCGGTCAAATTGAGGTCGAGCTCCTGCTCTATTCTGTCAGCCGTCAGCGCCGCCAGCGTCTCGGCGCGCGTCCAGCCGGCATTGTTGATCAGGATGTCGGGAACACCGTCTTTGTCTAGCAGCGCCGGGACCGTCGCTTCGATCGAGGCACGGTCGAGCAGGTTGAAGACGTGGCGGGAAGCGATATGCGGGCTGACCAATGCCTCCATCGACTGGTCGCAGCCGACGATGCGCGCGCCGCGTTCGGCCATGAGCTCGACGATCGCCGATCCGAGGCCGCCACCGGCTCCGGTGACGACGACGGTCTTGCCTTCAAACTCGGCTGTCGAACCCACGCTGCGCTCTCCTCCACCCCCTCATTTTGAGCCAGTAAGCTAGCCAAGCAAATGTAATTAAGCAACATGATAATCCGCTTGCGCGGCGCCAGATCATGGATAATGTAGGAAAGTAACATAAATCCTGTGCTCACAAGGGCCAGGCGCCAACGTGCATCAATGGGAGAGTTGAGATGAGCCTTGCAAAATGGACTGTCGGCCTGCTGGCCGGAATGAGCATGCTGGCGCTGGCAGCACCAGCCGATGCGGGCGAGGTGCGCGTCACCGTCGCCGAATACAGCGCCAAGACCGGCCCCTATTTCGAAGCGGTGAAGAAGGAATTCGAGGCAGCCAATCCCGGCATCACCATCAAATATGAGGTGGTGCCGTGGGATGTGCTCCTGCAGAAGCTCACCACCGACATCACCGCCGGCACCAACGCGGATCTGTCGATCATCGGCACCCGCTGGCTGATCGACTTCGTCCAGCAGAATGTCGCTGAGCCGCTCGACAGCTACATCAAGCCCGAGTTCAAGGACCGCTTCATCGACACCTTCCTGTCGCCCTCGATCATGGACGGCCACACCTATGGCCTGCCGATCGCCGCTTCGGCGCGCGCCATGTATTACAACAAGGAACTGTTCGAGAAGGCCGGCATCGCCAAGCCGCCGGCAACCTGGACCGAGCTGCAGGAAGACGCGCGCAAGATCAAAGCGGTCGGCGCCTTCGGCTACGGCCTGCAGGGTAAGGAGATCGAGACCGACGTCTATTACTATTATGCGATGTGGTCCTTCGGCACCGAGATTCTCAACAAGGACGGCACGTCGGGCCTCGGCACGCCCGGCGCGCTCGAAGCGGCCAAGCTCTACAAGTCGATGATCGACGAGGGGCTGACGGAACCGGGCGTCACCTCCAACAACCGCGAGGACGTGCAGAACCTGTTCAAGCAGGGCAAGGTCGGCATGATGATCACCGCGCCCTTCCTGTCCAACCAGATCAAGGAAGAAGCGCCGAACCTGAAATACGGCGTCGCCGCCATCCCCGCCGGCCCGACCGGCGCGCGCGGCACCTATGGCGTCACCGACTCGATCATCATGTTCAAGAACTCCAAGAACAAGGACGAGGCCTGGAAGCTGCTCGACTTCCTGTTCACCAAGGAGCAGCGCGCCAAATTCACCCAAGGCGAAGGCTTCCTGCCCGTGAACAAGGAAGAGGCGAAGATGGACTACTACGTCAACAACGCCGACCTCGCCGCCTTCACCGCGCTCCTGCCCGACGCCCGCTTCGCGCCGGTCATTCCGGGCTGGGAAGAGATCGCCCAGATCACGTCGGACGCCATGCAGAAGATCTATCTCGGCGGCGACCCCGAGGCCGGCCTGAAGGATGCGGCGGCAAAGGCGAACGCGGTGCTGAAGAAATAAGGGCGTATCTCCCTGCGCCCGTGGCGCGCCCTACCCCCGCGGGGCGCGCCACATCTTTCTGAAAGGTGTTCGGTCGAATAGCCGGACGGACAGGTAATCGTCCCAGACAAAGGGACAAATCTTCTACGTCGGCGCCTTCCCTCACCTGCCTGCCGGGCATTTCTCTCCGTATAGGGGCGGGGAGAAAGAGCTGGCTGCAGCGCTGGCGCTTTTCCTGCCACCTTGGCGATTAGCGAAATCGCCGGCGACAGCGCCCCTCTCCCCGTCACTATACGGGGAGAGGATGCCGGCAGGCAGGTGAGGGGCAGCGCAGACGCCGGAAAGAGTTCAACTGAGCGGTTGAAAAGAACGGATCAGAGCAAAAACCACCCGATGCGAAATCGTTTCCTGCCCTATCTGCTGACGCTCCCCAGCCTGCTGCTCGCGGCGGTCGTGATCTTCTGGCCGGTCTGGGACCTGATCCAGATCTCGACGCACGACGTCAACCGCTTTGGCCAGCTTCGCGAATTCAGCGGCCTGGCCAATTTCTCGGCGCTTGCCGCCGACCCGGATTTCGTCGCGGCGCTCTGGCGCACCGGGCTGTGGACCGTGCTGGTCGTCGGCGGCGCGCTGCTTTTGTCGATCCCCGTGGCGATGATCCTCAACATGGATTTCTACGGCCGTGGCCTCGCCCGCGTCATCATCATGCTGCCCTGGGCGGTGTCGCTGACCATGACCGCGGTGGTCTGGCGCTGGGCGCTCAACGGCGAAAGCGGCATGCTGAATTCAGCGTTGATGAAGCTCGGGCTGATCAGCCAGAACATCCAGTGGCTGGCCAGCGCCGAGACGGCTTTCCCGATGCAGGTTCTGATCGGTATTCTGGTGACGGTGCCCTTCACCACCACGATCTTCCTCGGCGGCCTGTCCTCGATCCCCGATGATCTCTATGAGGCGGCCGCGCTGGAGGGCGCAACGCATTTCCAGCAGTTCCGCGAGATCACCTTTCCGCTGCTAAAGCCCTTCATCAACATCGCGATCGTGCTCAACACCATCTATGTCTTCAACTCCTTCCCGATCATCTGGGTGATGACGCAAGGCGGGCCGGCGAACTCGACCGACATTCTGGTCACGCATCTCTACAAGCTCGCCTTCCGCATCGGCAAGCTGGGCGAGGCCTCCGCCGTGTCGCTGGTGATGTTCGCGATCCTGCTCGTCTTCACCATGATCTATGTGCGCCTTGCCATGCGGGAGCAGCGCGCATGACGCCGAAGCTGAAACGCACCATCATCGCCTGGCTGCTGCTGGCGCCGTTGATCGTGGTGACGATCTTCCCCTTCGCGGTGATGTTCCTCACCGCCGTCAAGCCGCGCACCGAGGTGCTGACGCCGACCTGGTGGCCGAGCGAGTTCCGCTGGTCGAATTTCGCGGACATGTGGGTGGCGACCGGCTTCGGCCCTGCGCTTCTGAATTCGCTTTATGTCTCGGCGCTGGCGACGGTCGGCGCGATCCTGATCTCGGTCCCGGCCGCCTATGCCATGTCGCGCTTTCGTTTTGCCGGCTATGGGGCCCTCCGCCAGTTCCTTTTGATCTCGCAGATGATCTCGCCGATCGTGCTGGTGCTTGGCCTGTTCAGGCTGATGGCGGCCTGGGGCCTGGTCGAGTCGACCACCGCGCTCGGCTTCATCTACATGGCCTTCAACGTCGCCTTCACAGTGTGGATGCTGCAGAGCTATTTCGACACCATTCCGCGCGACCTCGAGGAGGCGGCCTGGATGGAAGGCGCCGGCCGCTGGCTGACCTTGCGCAAGGTGTTCCTGCCGCTCTGCCTGCCGGCGATCGCCGTGACGGCGATCTTCACCTTCATCAACGCCTGGAACGAGTTCGTGGTCGCACTCACCATGCTGCGCAGCCAGGAAAGCTACACGCTGCCGATCCA
>NZ_RZRX01000134.1:0-16988 GCF_003997405.1 Mesorhizobium sp. M2A.F.Ca.ET.042.01.1.1 | reverse complement strand
ACGCTTGAGCCGCGCCGGCAAGGCCACGGCCCTGGCGGCGGCAAGCTGGCCGCTCATGCCGACTTCGTGCGCCAGCGGATGGCCGAGAATGGCGATCTGACGCTCGACGAACTGTGCGTGGAGCTGGGTAAGCGGTGCATCAAGGCACCTTGCAATAGGCCGATGAACATGGAGCTTTCGCGCCATGACATTGGAACATGCAGAGGGCGATGTGGTCGCCGAGATCAGCGGCGCCGCGGCGCCTGAAGATGGTGCAACGATGGCCAGCCGCGTGCGGCAACGGAGGCTGTGGAGTTGCGCCGAGAAGCGCGCGTTGGTCGACCTGGCGAGCGCGGCGGGGTCGTCGGTGACCGAGGTCGCTCAAGCGTTCGGCGTGGCTCCGTCACAGCTCTATGCGTGGCGCAAGCAGATGGCCGGCGACCAGCCCGATGCCGATCAGGCAGTGGCCACCTTCGCGCGCGTCGACGTGAGCGATCTGGCCGAGGTCGAAAGCCCCGTCGCCGATTGCCCGGACCCGGCCGGGAGGATCGTCGTGGCCTTTGCGAACGGTGCGCGATTGCGGATCGACGGGACCATCGATCCGACAGCCCTGCGTATCGTCCTGGCGGAGTTGACCAGGTGATCACAGTGGTGCCGACCGACCGGATTTACCTGTGCTGCGGCGCGACCGATATGCGTCGCGGGATCAACAGCCTGGCGCGAATGGTGCAACAGGTGCTCGCGCTCGACCCGCATACTGGCGCGATCTTCTGCTTCCGTGGACACAAGGGCCATATCATCAAGATTCTGGCGCATGACGACCAGGGGTTCTGCCTGTTCACAAAGCGACTTACAGATGGCTGTTTTGCCTGGCCCACCACCAAGGATCAGGTCGCCGTGTCGCTCACCAAGGCGCAGCTTTCGCTGCTTTTGGAGGGGATCGACTGGCGCCGGCCGAGCAAGACTTATCGGCCGCGTCTGGCCGGCTGATTTTGCTCGTTTCTCATTGATTTTGTGTCGATTTTGCTTCCGTGAAGGAGCTCTTTCGGGTATGTAATTTGGGTGTCGGAACAAGCTCCCTCAACCGCTGATTTCTTCGCCCGGATCGCGCTTCTGGAAGCGGCCGTTGCTGCCCGTGACATCACCATCGCCGAACGCGATGAGCAGCTGCGCAGAGAGCGTGCCGAGGCCGCACTTCGCATCCAGCGCCTGCAGCTGCGGATCGATCGGTTCAATCGTAAGGCCTTCGGCCGCTCGTCCGAGAAGCTCGGTCAGATGCTGCTCGAACTCGAAGATCTCGAGACCGATTTCGTCGCCGGCGCGCCCGAGGCCGAGCTACCCATCGTCGCCGACACCGACAAGGTTCGGGTGCTGCCGGTGCGCAAGCTCAACCCGAACCTGCCGCGCAAGCGGATCGTTCGCGAGCCATCTTGCGCATGCTGCCCGGGCTGCGGCGGCGATCTGCGTGCCATGGGCGAAGACAGCGAGGAGATGCTCGACCTGGTCGCCCAGGCCTGGCAGGTGATCGAGACCGTTCGACCCAAGTACAGCTGCCGGACCTGCGATAAAATCATTCAGGCCCCGGCACCCGCCAAGGCCATTGCGCGCGGCAAGCTCAGCTACGCCGCGCTCGCCCATATCATGATGGCCAAGTGGGGTTATCATCTGCCGTACTACCGCCAAACCCAGATGATGGCCGCCAAGGGCGTCGATATCGAGCGATCCACGCTTGCGCGCAGCGCCGGCTACGCCGCCGCCTTGCTCGACCCGATCTACAATCGCCTTCGTGAGATCGGCCGCACCCGCACCAAGCTACACACCGACGACACGCGGCTTCCGATCCTGGCGCCCGGCACCGGCACGACGCACAAGGGCGCGCTGTGGGTTTACGTCGCCGACGACCGCAACTCGGGTTCGCAGGAGCCGCCGATCGCCTGGTACCGCGCCACCATGGGTCGCGCCGGCGAGAGCGTGATGAGCGAGCTCGCCGGATTTGCCGGCACGCTGCAGGCCGACGGGTTCACCGGCTACAATCAGATCTACAGGGGCGGCGCCATTCGAGAAGCCGCCTGCCTGGCGCATCTGCGTCGCAAGATATTCGACGTTCACGACAGCCAGCCGACCGAGCTCAGCACGACGGCGATGGCCGGTATCCAGGCGATCTACCGGATCGAGGAAGAGATACGGGGGCTCCCGCCCGCCGAGCGATTGGCAGCCCGACGAAGGCGGACCCGACCACTGGTCCGGGCGCTGCGACGACAGCTCACGCGCCAGGGCAAGGGTTTGTCGCGCCACGCCGATATCGCCAAGGCCTTCGCCTATGGCACCAAGCGATGGCGCGCGTTCAACCGCTTCCTCTACGATGGCCAGCTCGAGCCCGACAACCTGATCGCGGAGCGCGCGATTCGTGGTTTTACCGTCGGCCGGCGCAATTGGCTTTTCTCGGGCAGCTTCGCCGCGGCCGAGCGGTCAGCGGTCGTGCTCAGCATCATCGAGACCTGCAAGCTCTGCGGCGTCGATGCCGAAGCCTACATGGCCGATGTCATCGAGCGCGTCCAGAACGACTGGCCAGCCTCGCGCTGGGACGAGCTGATGCCATGGAACTGGGTGCGGCGCGAAGAGATGCCGCTCCCCTTGGCGGCATGAGCGCGCTCGATGACATGGCGCTGCCGGACGAGGCCCTCGAGGCCTGGATGGCCGTCAAGACCAACCCCCGCCCGCTGGTGCGCACCATGTCAGCGCTGGATGGCTTCGTAACGGCATCGGTCACCGGGCCGCGGTTCAGGGATCCGCAAGACTGGATGTGCCCGCTCATGGGATTGCCGCGCGACGTCCTGACCAAAGGCTCTGCAACCGACCACGCCGTGTTTGCCAGCCTCGCCAGGATCCACAACCGGATCAACGAGACGCTGTTCGACAGACCGCAGGATTATGCGCCCCGCTTCACCACCAAGCCCAGCGGCGGCATCGACCCGCGACCGTGGTGCCAGGGGTTCTACGCGGCCATGAATCTCAACATCAAACGCTGGAAACGGCTCCTCGACCTCAAGAACCCCAACCACGGACTGCTGCTGCCGATCCTGATCTACTGCGTCGACAAGAAGGGGCGGCCCGTCCTCGGCAAACCCAGGCCGGGACCCGAGACCGCGCACTTCATCGAGCACGAGGCATACAAGGACATCGCCCTCGTCATCCCCGCTCTTCGCGAACTCCACTACGTCACCCGCTATGATAGCCCGCAGTAATCGCCGCCGGCGCGCTGACTAACGCCTGACCGCCATACACGCATCAGGCGACTCGGGTAAGGTGCCTTGGTGCACCGCTTACGGAGCTGGACGGGCGCGGCATCACGGTGCACCGGTCGAACGTGGCCCGTCTGCTTCACCGGCTGGGCCTCAGTCACAAAAAAAGACACTCCGGGCGAGCGAGCACCAGCGTCCCGACATCCGGCAGGCGCGCGAGCATTGGATCGGGCGGCGCAAACCGTTCTTCGACAAGGCCTTGACGCGCCTCGTCTTCATTGACGAGACCTCGACCAACACACGGCTGACCAAGCGAACCGGCTGGGCGCCCAAGAGCCAACGCTACCGGACATCCGCGCCGTTCGGCGGCTGGAAGACGCAGACCTTCATCGCCGGCTTGAGATGCCATGCCATGATCGCGCCTTGGATCATCGATGCGCCGATGAACAAGGCGCGTTTTGAACTCTATGTCGAAACCCAGCTTGCACCCGAACTCAAACCGGGCGACGTCGTCATCCTCGACAATGTCGCCTTCCACAAGAGCGAGCGGGCGGCCGAGCTGGTGCGCCAGCGCGGTGCCTGGCTGCTGCCGCTGCCGGCCTACTCGCCGGACCTCAACCCAATCGAAATGGCCTTCTCGAAACTCAAGGCGCTGCTCAGAAAGAAGGCCGCGCGATCCTTCGACGCCTTATGCAACGCGCTCAAGGACATATGCGACCTGTTCGACCCGCTACAGTGCAGAAACTTCTTCAAAGCTGCCGGATATGAGGCCAATTAAACGCGACGTGCTTTAAGCTGCTTGTGCTGGCGCCGCTCTCTCATCACCTCGCGCTCCGCAACTACACATCCAAGGCAACCTCGTCGGCCGTCGTTGCCTTGACTACGCCGCAGATGGTGCGTGTTGCTGCGGCGACAGCGATTGTCCTTATGGCAGCTTTGACCGCTGCGAAGGCAGATCCGCATCAACGGCTCCGGCGCCGTAATCCCGCAGGTGAAGTTCTCGGTTGATCCGACACCTGCGAAACGGCGATCGACAGCTACTTTAAACCTGAGTCGACCCATTTCAACACAGTGGCGGCGGTAAGAAACTAGGCCTGATCTTTGATCTTGATGAGCGCTGCGCCGCGATAGAAGGTGATGAAGTCGATCCTTGAAAAAAGCGACTTCTGGAAGGGGTCCGGCTCTTCTTCAAGATTAAGGACGCGCTGGCCAACCACGAGGCGCGCAAGGCGCTGGATATAGGCTGCGGCGGACTCCGTCGCCCCGCCGTGATAGTGCGGGACGTATTTGCCGTAGCTCGTGTCCAAGTCCTCGATGATGTAGAAACCGCCCGGCCTAACGACGTTGATCAGCCTGCGAAAGGTCAAAATCTGGTGGGGCCAGACGTGAGAGCCATCATCGACCACGACGTCGAACGGGCCTTTCTCGGCAAGGGCGTCGAGGTCCTGGGTCTTCGACTGATCAGCAACCTCTATCTGGATCCGGCCTGTAGCGAATTTCTTGACCTCGGGGTTGATGTCAACGCCAACGATCTTGCCGTTGTGGAAATAGTCCTGCCATGTGCGGACGGAGCCGCCAGCGAGGACGCCGATCTCCAGAAGCTTTACGGGTTTGTTTCGTAGCGGAGCGAGGAACCGGTCATAGAAGTTCAGGAAGTTGTTCTGGGCCGAGCTTTTGTCGGTGCCGTAGCGCTGGCCGATGGAGTCAAGGGTTTCGTGCATGAAAGGGCTCCTCCTGAAATTCTCCAAGTAGGCGTCAATGCGCTGGTCGCTGCTGTCAAATGGTGACCAGTCCGGGTCATCGCCACAATTAGACAGGCCAAGAAATTCATCAACACCCATGCCGCCGATAAGTGTGGAAAGACCTGTGTTGACGCGAGCATGGTCAATGTTGAATTCAAGCCGGAACTCTGGAGAGCGGAAGAACTTAGCCTTATCATAATGCTCGAATGGCACTGTTTTGAAACAGGCAAGCAGCCTCTGTTTTTCGTCGCGGCCCTTGAGCGTGGAGAGCATGTATGTTTCGGGCCGGGAAAGGCTTTCATTGATCCGATCCTGCGTCTTGGACAACGCCGGCCAGAGAAAGGGAAAGCCGATGGCCGTGCAGAAGTCCTGTCCGAGTGAGCCGTCGGTCCATAAAGTCTGGTTGTATGGCCTGACGACAATGTTCTCAGGCCCAAGGTGTTCAACGAACGGGCGAAGGATCTCGTAGAATTCCAACTGGTACTGGGCATTCTCGATCGGGCCGGCGAGATATTCCTTCACGCTCTCGGAATAGACGCGCTCCAGCAAGTGGTCGAAGCGGCGGAAATAGAAGATGGCTGTCACCTCCTCGGCGAGCGAACGAAGGTCTGCAAAGAACGCTGGTTGCGTGTTGGCGCGGGAGAACTCCTCTCCCGAGATCAGCAGCGTGTCGCAGTCTGAGTTGATGTCAAAGACCCGGCCGACGTTGCTTTCGAAGGACCTGCCTACGTCGTAGTCAAGCGCCACGATACTGTGCTGGGGGCCGAACACCCGATGCTCGGGGTTTTGATAATCCGGATAACAGATCGAATGTGCCGCCAGCACGTCACGGTTTGCACCAAACATGGCCTGAAGGAACGAGCTTCCGGTCTTATGTATCCCGCAATGCAGGACAAGCCTTTTGTATCGCGACAACCCCCTGAGCATCGCCTCGACCTATCACATCACTGTTACCAACCCAAGGGGTTCCTGCGTCCCCTCCGCCCGATCTCGCGCGGCTGTCGCCCACAATCGGAAGCCATCATTCATGGAGGCGCAATCGAGTCTACGACGGTCTACCTCCACCGGCTTGTTTGACTCGTTGTTGGTGAGCGGGTCTTGAATTTTGACGCGACTAGCGGTCGAGGGTCTGTGGCACCACCAAGACATCCCGACGGTTTTGCTGGCGACCTTGAAGGCAACCTGCAAAACCGCCGTCGACGGTCCCGGCGGTTATAAGGCGGGGTGTCCTAGTGGCTACAGTTTGCGAAGTACCGTCATGCTCTGATCGACGCGAGGCACATCTTCGGAGAAGCTCATAAGAGCATCACCGAAGCGCCTTTTCAGGTAGGCTTCGGGGATGAAAGCCTCGCCAAAGAAGCTCGGGGTCAATTCCTCTGATCCGCCGATGGCGTAGAACTGAAATTCTCCAGCATCATAGAGACGAAGTATCTCGTCAGGGTGCGGCATCATCTGCTTCAGGCGCCTGATATGCTCGGCCAGCATGGGATCTGACGCCGTTTCGCTCGCGTGCAGGTGTTGCAGGTGACGAATGAAATAGTGTCCGCGCGACGTGAACACGACATGGCCGCCCGGCTTCAGCACCTTGAGAAAGTAGGCCATCCAGTCGAGGAAATATTGCTCGGACAGATGGGAGAAAACTGAATACGCGAACACGAGGTCCAGGTTGTTTGGCAGCCCGTTGATCGGAGGAGGTGGCGCGTTGTGAATGAGGGTGTAAGGTGCCTTCAAGTCCTTGAGCAACTGGATTGTCGATGCTCTAGTCTCGGCCAGATAGATATTCTGAGGCGCCGTGTCCCTAAGGAACAGGCGGCTGACACGCCCCCAGCCTCCTCCGAAGTCGAGAACCTTAGGTTGTTTGAGCGTGTCCAGCTGGCACACCTTTCGCATGTGCAGGTAAAACTCAAACGCTTGGCGCATATTGTTTTCGCCACTAAGCGCTGTGAACCCCTTCTGGGTGTCATCGTCGGGAAAGCCCGGCAGTGGTATTCTATACACATCTCGCGCTTTTGCAGAGTCGAACTGGAGCGCAAACCACTCAGCGTCAGATATCTTTTTCTGCGGAATGATGCTACTGAGATTTCTTTGCAGCACGGCAATGCTCCGTTTCGCATGAGCCAGTTCTAATATTGCAAATAAGTCTGCGCAGGCGGGATAAAGCACAACGCCGCTGGCCTCGCAATGTAGGACAGCAAGACTCCACCAGAATAACCCAAGAGAGTCCCATGGCCGCATCCCTTACGGCTGATCCCGCGCGGTTCTCGCTAGCGAATATTCCCCCACTCCAACGGACGGCCTTCTTCGGAATTATCAGAAATGAGATTCGAATTAATTACCTTATCATAGAGGTGGACGTAGTCTTCAGCAACTTTGGAAATGCTGTATCGCGCCCCAAGCTCCACCGCGCTTTTTGCGTATTTTCTGCGCAAAGTATCAGACAGCATGTCTTCCATCGCGGTTTCGAGTAATTGGATAAAGCGGTCGGTATCGCGCACCGGATCTATGATTAGGCCACATGGAGACTGCCCGTCAGGTGCCACCATGTTCTCTATTTCTCCTACGCGCGTGGATATAATCGGAGTGCCAGCCTGCATGGCCTGGATTATGCATAGAGGGAAAGACTCACCTTCGAAGCGAGTAGGCACGAGAGCCACATCACTGATCCTATAAAGTCCGGGAATTCTGGACTGGTAACCGAGGAAAATGATACCCCGCTCCGAGCCAAAAGTGCGTTCGTGTTTGGCGGCTTGCTCTCCGTCGCCACATAGTAGCAGGTACAGTGGCCGCTCGGGATGACGGTCACGAAGTCTAATGAAGGCTGAAATCGCTGCCCTCCAGCCTTTACGCAGGATTCCCCTTGCCACGAGGGTGAACACAACAGCATCGTCCTTTATCCCGAGTTCTTGACGAGTTTGGGGAAATGGAGTGGCGTCATGAGGCATACCGTTGCCAAGCTTGGTTAGCTTCGCTTCAGAGATGGACAGAACTCTTAGCGGTTCCAAATTACGATCTGTCGTATACACCCAGTGAGTCACACCCTCACCGATACGTCTGAGAAGGTCGGCACTCAGATCGGCGCTTTCATATGAGCCATGCAGACTGACCACGTAAGGAATTTTCGCCGTAAGCTTCATATACTCAAAGAAGAACACTTCGAGAAGCGCCATGTGTGAATGAATCACTGAAACTCCGGCTTCCGCAACGAAGGTGTCTCCTCCCAAATCTACCACCTGATCGGCGTCATATACCGGTATGGCAGGGTCGAGTAACCTCAGCATGTCTTGATTGATATGGCTCATATCGAGCGCGAGCATGGAAACAATATGGCCTTGAGAATGCAACTCATTGGCGAGGTTGATCGGGAATAGCTCCCCCCCACCGGTGTGAAAGCCAAGAAATGCCAACATAATGTGCATTCGCTCGCGCTTAACCTCCAGGAGCGCGCGCTTGTCGACATGCAAGCTCAATGGGCCAAGCTTCTGTTCAAGCTCAAAGTGCTTGTATTGAAACTCGACCTTCGACATGAAGCGCTCGACGGTATCCTCAGGCACATCCCACGTCTTACGGAGTAGCGTCATTAGTCGATGATGCTCAGTATAATAGCGTGCGCTCTTAAATGCGCTAACCGAGGTGTTCTGCCCATGCTGTCGAAAGTATGCCACCGCTGCAGGTTCATAGGCAATGTTTCCGCCGCCAGCCAGATGACAGTATAGGAACCAGTCGCCGAGCACCGAGAAAGACTCTGCTTCCGTCCAGATTGGGGCCGACAAGACTTGGCGGCGCCAAAGGCATCCGCCAACGTTGGCTATCACATTGTTAACGCCGAACCCCCGGGCGAACCACTCCGATGCGGGCCTCACCATCGGCTCGTTCCAGATGCCGGCTTCGGCACCCTCGCGATACTGATCCAACCCGGGCTGTAGCCTTCCCATTTGATCGCAAAACTGGATGCGGCCGAAGGCCAAGTTGACGCTCCGGTCACGAAGGTGGGGGATCAAATGTTCAACGAAATCAGGCTCACAAAAGTCATCGCTCTCGCAAATCCAAATGAGGTCGCCTTCGCTTTGTTCAATTCCTTTGCGCCATTGACGAAAGACGTTGCCAGAGTTCTCCGTATTGAAATGTGATCGCACGTGCCCAGGATAGAGATCGCAGTAGCGCTGGATGATTTTATGGCTGTTATCAGTGGAACAGTCGTCAAGAATGACGATTTCAATATTTTTATATGTCTGAGATAGTATAGACTCTATTCTTCGCTCAAGAAACCGCTCATGGTTGTAATTTGGAACTATCGCTGTAACCTTCGGGTGAATGTCGCTTCGTTCCAAACGGCGCTTGTAGGAAAGAGCCGTTCGCTTTTCTCCTTGCCCATGCAGAACATAGTGGATGAACGGGTTTAGCCCTGCTCGAGCTATATCGGGATAGCGCTTAAGGTAATATGATACCGAGAAGTCGGCTGAAGGGTCGCGGAGCTCTTTCCAGCCATGGGCGAGAAAATGCGACAACGCGTCTACGCCGGTCGATGCTATGTCAGGATTGTTCCGAAGGTAGAATTCCCGATCGAACGCGGTTTGGATGCGGGAAATCGATTCGGGGTCGAGGGTTTCCGCCAGATCGGAGAAACTGGTCGGATTGGAAAGCTTGCCCTCCCTGATCAACCTCGGCAATTGCCGGACACCTCTTGCGATCGTCGCGGAAGTCAGGCGTCTCTCGCGGATGAGACGAAGCACTCCAGTTGCAACCGAGCGGAATTCAGTTGCTTTCTTCTTAAGCAAGCGCACTGGACGCGTGATACGCCAAGACGTACTGCCAAACACAGCTTGAAGCACATCATGCGCACGTCGTTCTTCGGCCCGAGCCGAGTCACGATCTTGCGAAAGCGTCCTAACTTGATCTTGAAGTCGCCTCTCCTCGGAGCGGGCACTGTCGCGATCGGCAGCCAGCGAGTTCTTTGCCGCTTCCACGGCCAAAAGCTGCGCCTGAAGAGCCTCTACTTCTTGCGCCTTCCCAGTGGCTTCGGCTCTGACGCGGGCCAGTTCGGCCTCGACGCTCGCTATCCTTTCTCGTGCCTCGACAATTTCGTCAGCGAGCGCGCCGAGCCGCGCCGCAGCTTGTTGAACGGATTCTCGTGCCCGATTTTCAAAGGTCTCCTGCTCGATTGTCACAGACCGCAGCGACCATGGATTTCCCGCCTGATTGGCGGCCGCTATCGTCGCATCATCCAAATCCAGGATGCTCTGCTCAACCAACGCCTCCCGGCCAACTATGTGACGGGAACCCAGGACGTTGTTCTGATGTGGCCGCTTCGTCACGACACAAAGGGAATTCAGGAACTCGATGGAGTGAATGGACGCCAGCGAAGATTCATCGAACGCGACTCCATACCGATCAGCAAATGCCGCCAGTGCATCTGTCCGGCTACGATCCAGCCCCCAGTGCTCGTGATTGACCAGATCGAGCAATCTCTTGAAGAACGACATCGAAGACATTGGGTCATAGAGCCCACCTTCGAACTCCTTCCAGTAACTGGTATGCAGATCTTCTGCGACGAATACTCCGCCATCCGAAAGATGGGGGAAATAACGCGCGAAGGCTCGTACTACGTCGGACGACCTGTGCGAACCGTCATCTATGACGATGTCGAATTCGTCGGATCTCTCGAGAATTTTCTTGCGGACACTCTCGGAGCCAGCATCACCGACGACGACGCTGATCTTCTTGTTTCGAAAACTCAGGAGACCGCATTTCTGGTCGATATCGCAACCGAGTATAACCTTCGCCTGCGGAAAATATTTTGCCCAAATCTCAAGTGAGCCGCCGTTCTGGATGCCGATCTCCAGGATCCGAACGGGCAGGCTTCGATAGGTCGAAAAAATCCGCTCGTATTCGTCCAGGTAGATCGACCATTTGTCTGAAACCTTGCCTTTATGCGTGTCGTAGAGGCGGTGAAGCGATCGCCCATCGACATTCGTTGATTTCGCGCCCGTTTCATGATCGCTAATCTTTGACAAGCTAGCCGGCTTGTTCATCGTTGAATGTTGTCCCTCAGCAGCGTCGAATCGTTTGGCACCGGTTTTTGCAACAAGTCCAAGGCGCCTTTTCCCGAGCGAGGGACGAAATTCCGGCTAGCCTCCGTGAGGCGCGCAACCACAGCTTCAACGGCGGATTGCCACCGCGGCGGCCGCCACCCGAACACGCCCTCAAACTTCACGCTCGACAGCCGCGAATTTTGCGGGCGCCTCGCCTTGGTCGGATAATCCGCCGTGGCGATATCGCGCACTTTCGCATAGGGGCCACCCAACGCCCGGCTTGTGTCGAGGATGTGACGGGCAAAGCCGCTCCAGTTGGTGTCGCCCTCGCCCGCCAGGTGGTAGACACCGAAGGCGGCGAAATTTCTGTCGTCCCGCAGCTTCGCCGCCGCACGCAGGATGGCGTCGGCGATGTCGAGCGCCGAGGTCGGATTGCCCCATTGATCGGCGACCACGGCAATCTCGTCGCGATCGGCCGCCAGCCGCAGCATCGTCTTGACGAAGTTCCTGCCGAAAGGGCTGTAGACCCAGGCCGTGCGCAGGATGATGTGGCGCGGATTGGCGGCGGCCACTGCCTCCTCGCCGGCGAGCTTGGAAGCGCCGTAGACGCCGAGCGGCGCGGTGGCGTCGGTCTCGACATAGGCGCCGTCCTTGGCGCCGTCGAAGACATAGTCGGTCGAAAGATGGATGACGGGGACGCCGAGCCTTGCCGCGGCTTCGGCCACCTTGCCGGCGCCGGTGGCGTTCACCGCGAAGGCCAGGTCCTTATCGTCCTCGGCCTGGTCGACGGCGGTATAGGCGGCGGCGGAAACGACGATGTCCGGCCGTGCCGCTTCAAGCGCCGCGAACACCGTGTCGGGCCGCGCAAGGTCTAGCGCCGGGCGGCCGACGGCGACGACCTCGAGATCGTCGCGGCCCCGCGCCGCCTCGACCAGGCTTGCGGCGACCTGGCCTTCGCGTCCGGTGACGGCAAGCCTCACGTGGTCACCTTCCTGCTCTCGGCCGCGGTCCCGGCCGGACTGCCTGCAACCGGACTGCTTGGGCTGTGTGCCGCCGCAGCGTGGCCCAGCCGCTCGCCGGCATAGCGCTGCTCGCGGATCGGGCCCCACCACCATTTGTTGTCGAGATACCAGTCGACGGTCCTGGCCAGGCCGCTGTCGAAATTCTCGCGCGGCGCCCAGCCGAGATCGCGCGCGATCTTGGAGGCGTCGATCGCATAGCGGCGGTCATGTCCAGGACGGTCGGTGACGAAGGTGATCAACTCGCGATAGCGCTTGCCGCCGGCGCGCGGCCGCCTCAGGTCGAGAAGATCGCAGATCGCCTCGACGACGCCGAGATTGGTGCGCTCGGAATTGCCGCCGACATTGTAGCTCTCGCCCGGCCGCCCCTTGGTGGCCACCAGCTCCAGCGCCCGCGCGTGATCCTCCACGAACAGCCAGTCGCGCACATTGGCGCCGGCGCCGTAGACCGGCAGCGGCTTCTCGTCGAGCGCGTTGAGGATGACCAGCGGGATCAGCTTCTCGGGGAAGTGGTAGGGGCCGTAATTGTTCGAGCAGTTGGACAGCACCACCGGCAGGCCGTAGGTCTCGTGCCAGGCCCGCACAAGGTGATCCGACGCCGCCTTCGAGGCCGAATAGGGCGAGGACGGCGCGTAGGGCGTCTCCTCGACGAACATGCCGCCGTCGAATGGCAGGTCGCCGAAGACCTCGTCGGTCGAGACATGGTGGAAGCGGAAGCCCGCCTTGCGCTCCTCGGACAGGCCGCGCCAGTATTCCAGCGCCGCATTGAGGATGCGGTAGGTGCCGACGATGTTGGTCTCGATGAAGGCGCCGGGGCCGTCGATCGAGCGGTCGACATGGCTTTCGGCGGCAAGGTTCATGACGATGTCGATGTCGTCGCGGCGCAATATCTCCAGCACCGCGCGCTCATCGCAGATGTCGGCCTGCTCGAAGCGGTAGTTGTGCGCGTTCTCGATCGGCCTCAGCGACGCGAGATTGCCGGCATAGGTCAGCTTGTCGAGATTGGTGACGCGGTAGGCCGGGTTGGCGCACAGATGCCGGCACACGGCCGAGCCGATGAAGCCGGCGCCGCCGGTGACCAGGAAATTCATGCCACCCCCTCCGCCGACGCAAACACTTCGGCCATGGCCAGCGTTGGCGCCTTCTGGTCCTTGTCCGAAAGCTGGAATCCGCCGGCAAGCGCCGGCCACGCGATGCCGATCGCAGGGTCGTCGAAACGGATCGACCGGTCATGCTCGGGCGAATAGGTGTCGGTCACCTTGTAGATCACCTCCGTATCCGGCACGAGTGTGACGAAGCCATGCGCGAACCCCTTCGGCACGAGGATCTGGTTGCCCTTGTCGGCCGACACCTCCAGCCCCACCCATTTGCCGAACGTCGGAGAGGCGCGGCGGATGTCGACCGCGACATCGAACACGCTGCCCCTGACGACGCGCAGCAGCTTGTCTTGCGCGCGCGGCGGCAGCTGGTAGTGCAGCCCGCGCAGCACGCCGGCCGCGGCGGAGTAGGAATGGTTATCCTGCACGAAGGCGAGGTGGATGCCGGCCTCGGCGAAGCGTTCGGCATTCCAGGTCTCGCTGAAAAAACCGCGCGCGTCGCCGTGCCGCTTCGGCACGATCTCCAGCACGCCGTCGAGGCCGAGCGGCCTGACCTCAAGCACCCTGTTCCTCCATCAGATCGGCCACCCGCCGGCGCAGATAGGCGGCATATTCGTTCTTGCCGAGCCGCGCCGCGCGATCCAGAACCTCGTCGGCGCTGATCCAGCGCTGCTCCAGCGCAATCTCCTCGGGGCAGGCGATCTTGATGCCCTGGCGATGCTCGATCGTGCGCACGAAGGACGAGGCCTCGAGCAGGCTGTCATGCGTGCCGGTATCCAGCCAGGCATAACCGCGGCCGAGGCGGTGGACGTGCAATTCGCCGCGCTCGAGATAGACATTGTTGACCGCCGTAATCTCGAGCTCGCCGCGCGCCGAAGGGCGGATGGTCGAAGCAATGTCGACCACGTTGTTGTCGTAGAAATAAAGACCGGTTACGGCCCAGTTGGACTTCGGCTTTTGCGGCTTCTCCTCGATCGTCAAAGCCCTGCCGGTGACCTTGTCGAAGGAGACCACGCCATAGCGCTCGGGATCGTCGACATAGTAGGCGAAGACGGAGGCGCCGCCGTCGCGCGCAGCCGCCTCGCCGCAGAGCTGCGACAGGCCGCCGCCGAAATAGATGTTGTCGCCGAGGATCATCGACACGCTGTCCTTGCCGATGAAGTCGCGACCGATGATGAAGGCTTCGGCGAGACCATTGGGCTGCGGCTGCTCGGCATAGGAGAGCTCCAGGCCGAATTCGGAACCGTCGCCCAGCAAAGTCTGGAAGACCGGCAAGTCACGCGGAGTTGAAATGACGAGGATCTGGCGGATTCCCGCGAGCATCAGCACGCTCAGCGGGTAGTAGATCATCGGCTTGTCGTAGATCGGCAGTATTTGCTTAGATACAGCTAATGTTAGCGGATAAAGACGTGTTCCGCTGCCGCCCGCAAGGATAATTCCTTTCAACAAGCTCTCCTTGAACTACCTCGGCCCCGCCTCGATGCCAAGTTGCCCGTGCTTAGGTTTCGGGCACCGGCTTGTCAATGTCGGGTTTGCTTCCTTCCTGACGCTGGTTCCACTTTCTATCATCCGGCATGCGGTGGTTTCGAGCGAAATCCGACCGCGCCATGAAAAAGGGCCGGCGGGCGCCCGTCGCCCGCCGGCCCTTCTTTCGTCGATCGTGCGATCAGCCGCGCTTGAGCAATGCCCACAAGGCCGGCGCCAGGCTGGCGGCCAGGGCCACCTTGATCAGGTCGCCGGCGATGAAGGGCAGGACGCCGAACTGCCAGGACTTTTCCGGTCCGATAAGCATCGCCAGCCAGGCAAAGCCCATGACCATCATGACGACCTCGGCGGTCAGCATGGCGCCGAACAGCTTGAACGGGCTGCGGTCCCAGCCGCGGTCGGCGGCCCAGCCGGCGATCGCCGCCATGACCACGAAACCGGCGAGATAGCCGCCCGTCGAGCCCAGCATATAGGCGATGCCGATGCCCTTTTCCGGCGTGCCCTGGAAGACCGGCAAGCCGAAAGCGCCTTCGGCGAGGTAGAGAAGCAGCGTCGCGACGGCCAGGCGCAGTCCGAAGGCCGAGGCGATCAGCAGCACGGCGAGCGTCTGCAGAGAAATGTCGACCGGGCCGAGCACCACTTTGGTCTTGGCCGAAAGCGTGAGCAGCAGGGTTCCGGCAAGCGCCAGGAAGAGCTGGGTCGCGAGCCGCGCGGCGCCCCGCTCCGGCAGAGTGAGAGAAACGAGCGGACGCATCGTGGTTGCAATTGCCATGGTCTTCCTCATTCTGGCTGATTCATCGGGTGGCTGATTTGCTGGCTTCAAAAACTCTCTTGATGCATGTCGTTGTCCCAAAACCGCTGCGCACTTTTGGGCGACATGCTCAAAAACTTTCTTGATGCATGTCGTTGCCCCAAAACCGCTGCGCACTTTTGGGCGACATGCATTGAATTTCCTATATTGGCTTCCGTATCGGGCGGCAATCATTTTGCCGCATTGCAAAGGAATCCGGCATGGCGCTTGAATTCGATACCAGCTTCGACCCGGCCTACGGCCGGGCGGTCACGGTTGCGCCGGACGTGCTGCGCATCACCGCCGGAAATCCGAGTCCGTTCACCTTCCACGGCACCAACAGCTATCTCGTCGGCCGCGACACGCTGGCGGTGATCGATCCGGGGCCGGAAGACGACGCGCATCTCGATACGCTGCTCACGGCGATCGCTGGCCGGCCGGTCAGCCACATCTTCGTCAGCCACACCCATCGCGACCATTCGCCGCTGGCGGCACGGCTGAAGGAGCGCACCGGCGCGCCGACGCTTGCCGAAGGCCCGCACCGGCCGGCGCGGGCCTTGCGCATCGGCGAGGTCAATCCGCTCGACGCCAGCGCCGACCTGGCCTTCGTTCCCGATATGGCGCTGGCCGACAATGCGCTGACCGAGGGCGACGGCTGGGCGATCCGCACCGTGCTGACGCCCGGCCACACCGCCAACCATGCCGCGTTTGCCCTCGAGGGAACCGGCATCCTGTTTTCGGCCGACCATGTCATGGCCTGGTCGACCTCGATCGTCGCGCCACCGGACGGCGCCATGGCCGATTACATGGGCTCCCTCGACAGGCTGCTGGCGCGCGAGGATTGTCTGCTGCTGCCGGGCCATGGCGGGCCTGTGACCGCGCCCCAAAGGTTCATGCGCGGCCTGAAGACGCATCGCAAGATGCGTGAAAGGGCGATCCTGGAGCGCATCCGCGCCGGCGACCGGACGATCAGGGAGATGGTCGCAGCAATCTATCGCGACACCGACCCCCGGCTGCACGGCGCCGCGGGGCTGTCGGTGCTCGCCCATCTCGAGGATCTGGTCGCGCGCGGCCTGATCGCCACCGAAGGCGACCCGGCGATCGACGGCATTTTCAGTCCCGCCGGCTGATCACTCGGCCGGCGCCGCGCCGACCTGCCCGGCGACTTCCTGGTCAAGCTCGCCAAGAAAATCCGTGATGCGGGCGGCGTTGTCGCCGAGATCGTAGCGGCCGTAGCGCGAGGCCGAGCGCATGTCGACGATGACTTGCTCGCCATCGTCGGTGACGCGGATGGCGACATCGGCCGGCAGTCCGAGCACAAAGCCCTTGGCCAGCGCATTGATCGTCGCCTCGCTCTGCCCGTTGATGTCGGGATAAGGCGCCGTCAGTTGCCAGTCGCGGCGGTCGAGCACGGTTTCGACAGCGTCGACGACGGTTTCGAAGGGCAGATTGTAGCTGTGGCCGCTGACCAGCGGATAGGCATCGGCCTGCAGGCTCTGTTCGCCAGGGGTCGGCGGCGACAGCTCGTTCATGTCGCTTGTCCGGTCGCTGGTGTCCAGGACCGGCGGGGCGTCGAGATCGGTCGAGATGTCGCGCAGCGGCGGG
>NZ_RZRX01000133.1:0-17071 GCF_003997405.1 Mesorhizobium sp. M2A.F.Ca.ET.042.01.1.1 | reverse complement strand
AGTCACGGCATGGAGCCTCGGGTCTGCGCGCGTCGCTTCGCTCCTTGCTCCGCCCGAGGATGACGACCGCGATAGGCGTCTCGGCCAATCGCCAAGGCATGCCACATAGCCAACCGGTCAAAACTTCTGTGTTAAGGAACTAGCCCGTAGGCCTTGCGCCAAGCCACTGCCAGGCGGCTTCCTCATCGTCGACATCGAAGCGTCTGACTTCGAAAGGCAGCGTTTTCGGGAAGACGCCGGCGACAAGGGAAGCCCAACTCGGCTCGCCGATGACGGCGGAGCGCACGACATGTTCCATCGCGTCGGCCACGCCCTGCCGGAGCGTGTCCTGCTTGATATTGGCCCAGTCGACGCTTTCCGCGTCCGTCAGCCGCACCAGCACATCGATCCTCGGATGCAGCGCGTAGGCGGCTTCCAGCAGGCCGAACAGGTTTTCCGCATCGGCCGGCGAGACATCGCCGACGACATCGATGGCGAAAAGCGCGTCGCGGTTGGTCTCGATGCGACGGATCGCCGGCACGGCTTCGAGGAAATTCACTGGCAAATCCTCATCTTAGCCTCCAACTATCCCCTGGAACACGCGAAACCCCCTATCTGTTCCCGTCAAAGGCGGTACAGATGCCCGCCGATCCACTGGACCCCAGCTCATGCCCGCCAAGCTTTCGGTCAATCTCAACGCCGTCGCCATGCTGCGCAACCGCCGCGACCTGCCGTGGCCGAGCGTCACCGGACTTGGCCGCATTGCCCTTGCCGCCGGCGCGCATGGGTTGACGGTGCATCCCAGGCCCGACGAGCGGCACACAAGGCATTCCGACCTGCCGGAGATCAGGGCTCTGATCGACGACGAATTCCCGACGGCGGAATTCAACATCGAGGGCTATCCGACCGAGGATTTCCTGGCGCTGGTCGAAAAGAACCAGCCCGAGCAGGTGACGCTGGTGCCGGACGACCCGGCGCAGGCCACCTCCGACCATGGCTGGAACTTCATCGCCCAGGCGGCGTTCCTCACTCCGATCGTCAAGCGGTTGAAGAAGGGCGGGTTCCGCGTGTCGCTGTTTTCCGATGCGGATCCGGACGGGGTCAATGCGGCGCGCGATACAGGCGCCGACCGCATCGAGCTCTATACCGGACCCTACGGAAGTTTCCATTCCGATTCCGAAAAGGCGGCGAAAGAGTTGGAAAGACTGGGAAAAACCGCCGACGCCGCATTCAAGGCCGGGCTCGGCGTCAATGCCGGCCACGATCTGACCGTTGAGAACCTGCCGGCGCTGGCCAGGCGCATCCCGGCATTGGCCGAAGTATCGATCGGACATGGGTTGACAGCCGATGCGCTGGAGTATGGCATGGCCGGCACGGTCGGGCGGTTCTTGAAGGCCTGCGGATGGTAGGGGACTTTGGGTAGTTTCGGCAGTCTTGGTGTGTCGCGCGCGTCGCGGTGGCCTCGCAGCGTGACGAATTCGGTAAAGTGGGGTTCATGGTGCTAGCCAACGCCAGCGAAACGGAATCCCTCGAACGCTCGGGCCATGCCGAAACCGAGCGGCAACACAGCACCAAGGTGCTCATGCTTGGCGCGCTGGGCGTCGTCTATGGCGACATCGGCACGAGCCCGATCTACGCCTTTCGCGAGGCGCTGCACGCGTCTTCGAGTTCGGTTGCCCGCAATGACGTGCTCGGCGTGCTGTCGCTGATCGTCTGGGCGCTGACGATCATCGTCACGATCAAATATGTCGCCTTCGTGCTCAGGGCCGACAACAAGGGCGAGGGCGGCACGCTGTCGCTGATGGCGCTGGCGCGCAGCGCCTACCCGCCGGGTTCCAAGCTTATCCTGGTGATCGGCCTTTGCGGCGCGGCGCTGTTCTTTGGCGATTCGATCATCACTCCGGCGATCTCGGTGCTGTCGGCTGTCGAAGGCCTGGAAGTCGTCACGCCGGCGCTCGATACCTTCGTGGTTCCGATCACGCTGGTCATCCTGGCCGTGCTTTTTGCCGTGCAGCGCTTCGGCACGGGCAAGGTGGCGGCGGTGTTCGGGCCCGTGACAGCGACATGGTTCGTGGCGATCGGCGCGGCCGGTGTCTACCATATCGTCGACGACCCGTCGGTTTTCCTGGCGATCAATCCATATTATGCGATCTACTACCTGGCCACGACACCGACCGGAGCCTTCGTTACCGTCGGCGCGGTCTTCCTGGCGGTGACCGGCGCGGAGGCTCTCTATGTCGACCTCGGCCATTTCGGCCGCAAGCCGATCGTGATGGCTTGGTTCGCAATCGTCTTCCCGTGCCTGCTGCTGAATTATTTCGGCCAAGGCGCCTTCGTGCTCTCGCATGGCGGCAAGCCCACCAACCCGTTCTTCCAGATGCTGCCCGAATGGGCGCTGATGCCGATGGTCGGCCTTGCAACCGCGGCCACCGTCATCGCCAGCCAGGCCGTCATTTCCGGTGCCTTCTCGCTGACCAGGCAGGCGGTGCAGCTCAACCTTCTGCCGCGCATCGAGGTGCAGCACACATCCGAGATGCAGAGCGGCCAGATCTATATGCCGAGGGTCAACCTTCTGGTCGCGCTCGGCGTGATGCTTCTGGTCGTCGGCTTCGGCAGCTCGAGCGCGCTTGCGTCGGCCTACGGCATTTCGGTCACCGGCGAGATGCTGATGACGACTATCCTTTTGTTCGTGGTGATGCGCTGGCTGTGGAAATGGCAGGTTGCGACCGCGCTGGCCCTGGTGGTGCTCTTCGGCGTCATTGATCTCGGTTTCTTCTCGGCCAATGTCGTCAAGATCGTCGAGGGCGGCTGGGTGTCGATTACGGTCGCCTGTCTGATGGGCCTGATCATGTGGACCTGGATCCGCGGTACCCGCTACCTGTTCGACAAGACGCGCCGCAACGAGATCCCACTCGACTTCCTGGCGTCGAACCTTCTGAAGAAAAAGCCGCAGCTGGTGTCGGGCACCGCGGTGTTCCTGACCAGCGATCCGCTAAGCGCGCCGACGGCACTGATGCACAGCCTGAAACACTACAAGGTGCTGCATGAGAAGAACGTCATCCTGTCGGTGGTGACCGCGCCGCAGCCGGTGGTGCCGGACAGCGAACGCGTCAAGCTGGAGACGGTCAACGAGCTGTTCATGCGCGTGACGCTGACCTTCGGCTATATGGAGCAGCCCAACATTCCGCGCGCCTTGGCCATCTGCCGCAAGCAGGGCTGGAAGTTCGACATTATGACGACGTCCTTCTTCCTGTCGCGGCGCTCGCTGAAGGCTTCGCCCAATTCCGGCATGCCGATCTGGCAGGACAGGCTGTTCATCGGCTTGGCCAAGACGGCGGCGGACGCGACGGAATATTTCCAGATCCCGACCGGACGCGTGGTGGAGATTGGCACGCAGGTCGCGATCTGACAGACTGCGCAGCATCGGCCGGAGCAGTGGCTAAAGGGGCGGCGCATGAGCGGCGATTTGGTGCTTGTGACCGGCGGGTCCGGCTTTCTCGGCGTTCATTGCATCCTTGCGCTTCTGAACGCTGGCTACCGCGTGCGCACCACGGTGCGCTCGGCCAGGCGCGAAGCCGATGTTCTTGCGATGCTGAAGGTCGGCGGCGCCGAGCCGGGCGACGCGCTTTCCTTCGCGCATGCCGATCTGATGAGCGACAAAGGCTGGCCCGAAGCGGTTGCCGAATGCCGGTACGTCCTTCACGTCGCTTCGCCTTTCCCGCCCGGCGTGCCGAAGCATGAGGACGACCTGATCGTCCCGGCCAGGGAAGGGGCATTGCGCGTGCTGCGGGCCGCGCGCGACGCCGGGGTCGAACGTGTCGTGCTTACCTCTTCCTTTGCCGCTGTCGGCTATGGCCAGACACCGGTCGTCGAGAAGCCCTTCACGGAGGAGAACTGGACCAACCTTTCGGAAAAGGTCAGCGCCTATGTGAAGTCGAAGACGCTGGCCGAACGGGCGGCGTGGGATTTCATCGATCGCGAGGGCGGTTCTCTGGAGTTGGCAGTGGTCAATCCGGTCGGCATCTTCGGGCCGGTCCTGGGGCCGGATCATTCGACCTCGACGGATTTCATCAGGCGGCTGATGGATGGCGAGGTGCCCGGACTGCCGCGCATGGTGTTCGGCGTCGTCGATGTGCGCGACGTCGCCGACCTGCATCTGCGCGCCATGACCAATCCTGCCGCCAAAGGGGAGCGGTTCCTGGCCATCAGCGGCGATTTCATGACGATGCTCGAGATCGCGCGGACGCTGAAAGCGCGGCTCGGCAATGCGGCGTCGCGGGTTACGACAAGAGTGGTGCCGGACTGGCTGGTCCGGATCGTCGGGCTATTCGACGGGCAGGCGGCCCAGATCGTGTCGGAACTGGGCAAAGCCAGGAACGCGACGAGCGCCAAGGCCATGCGCCTGCTTGGCTGGACGCCGCGATCACGGGAAGAGGCGCTGGTTGCTACTGCGGAAAGCCTGGTCCGGCTTGGGTTGCTCAAGAAGTCGAAGTGAAGCGCGCCCGGGGGGACGACTCCCCAGACGCGCCGGTTTTCAACCGAGCAGGGCCGTCTTGTTCGCTTCGAGGAACTGCTTCAGCGTCCGGGGCTTGCGTCCCGAGAGCTTTTCGACGGCATCGGTCACCTCTGCGATGCGGCCGGCACGCGTGTTGGCATCGAAGGAGACGATGATGCGGGCGAAATCCTCGGGAACGCCCGCCGCCTTGACGCCTTCGGTCAGCGCCCCGTCCGGCAGTTGGATGACTTCCAGCGCCTTGCCGGTCACCTCGCTCACCAGCGCTGCGATCTCGTACGTGGTGTAGGCCTGCGGGCCGGTCAGCGTGTAGATGTGGCTTTCCTTGGAGCCGGACGCGAGGCCGGCGGCAATGGCGGCGGCCATATCGTCGCGCGCGCCGTGGGCGATGCGCCCGTCGGCGGCCGCCGTGTACCACTTGCCCGACGAAATGGCGTGCGGCAGCGACATGAACAGGTTCTCCTGATACCAGCCGTTGCGGAAGATGGTGTAGGGGATGCCGCTCGCCTTGATGGCCTGCTCGGTGCCGTAGTGATCGCCGGCAAAGAGCACGGGCGAGCCCGGCTCGGGATTGGGCATCGAGGTGTAGAGCAGATGCGAAACGCCTGCCGCCTTGGCCGCGGCCACGGCCGTCTCATGCTGCTTCAGCCGGCGGCCCGTCTTCAGATCGAGGTCGCCGGTCGAGATGATCAGCACCCGGTCGGCGCCAGCGAACGCCTTCTCCAGCGAGGTGCTGTCGTTGAAGTCGGCGGCCCTGACGGCGACGCCGCGCGCTGCAAGGTCGGCGAGGTTCTCGGGGTTGCGGGTGGCGGCGATGATGCTCGAGGGCGCAATTTTCTGCGCCTCCAGCAAGTGATTGATGACGGCTCGGCCGAGCTGGCCGGAAGCGCCGGTGACGAGAAGGGTTTCGGTCATGGGGGAGTCCCTGAAAAATTGCGTCGAAGGCGGATCAAATTGTGGTCTCAAAAAGAGACCAGCACTAAAATAGGAATTGACCTCGGGCCGTAAAGAAGGCAGTTTTTCGGGAGGTAGGCACGGCGAGGGAACCACCCCGGCCGGCCGAACTCGACCAGCGGATGTCGCGATGGACAGCAAGATCTTCAATCTGAAAGCCAAGCTCGAGGTCTATAAGGCCATGACCAACGGCGGCAATTTCGCCGACTGTCCGGTCCGCGACGTGATCCAGGGCATCAGCGGCAAATGGAGCTCGCTGCTGGTCATGGCGCTGGCGGAGAGGCCCTACCGCTTCGGTGAGCTGCGCCGGCTGGTTCCCGACATCTCGCAGCGCATGCTGACGCAAACGCTTTACGAGCTACAGCGCGACGGCTATGTGCACCGCGAGGTGTTCCCCACCAAGCCGCCGAGCGTGGAATACAGCCTGACCGATCTCGGGCGCTCGATGTTTGCGCCCCTGCAGATGCTGGTCCAGTGGGCCGAGCTCAACCATGACGCCGTGCGCGAGGCACGCGCCGCTTTCGACGCGGCTCAAGCCTGACAGGCGTCAAAGCGCCAGCTTGATTTGACTGCTGTGTTGGGAGATTGTCCGGCCGGCTTGGCTTGGGCGGGCAATGAGCAGATCCTACGACATCGCGATTGCCGGCGCCGGGCCGGCCGGATTGGCCGCGGCGCTCTATCTCAAGCGGGCGGGGCACAAGGTCACCATCTTCGAGCGCTTCGACGCGCCGAAGCCTGTCGGCTCCGGGCTCATCCTGCAGCCGACCGGGCTGACAGTGCTCGCCGATCTCGGCCTGCTCGACGACATCCTTTCGCTCGGCAGCCGTATCGAGCGGCTGCACGGCACCGATGCCCAGACCGGGCGCACGGTGCTCGAAGTCCGCTACGACGCGCGGCGCGGCCGTCGCTTCGGCCTCGCGGTCCATCGGGCGGCGCTGTTCGGCGTGCTCCATCGCGCCGCCTTGCGCGAAGCGATCGCGATCGAGACCGATGTCGAGGTCGAGACACCGGAGACGGCCGAGCGCGCGACGCTGGTCTGCGCCAACGGCAAGCGGCTCGGGCCGTTCGACCTCATTGTCGACGCCAGCGGCGCGCGCTCGAAACTGCGGCACTGTCTAGGCGATGCCGCCATGCCGCGACCGCTGGCCTATGGCGCGTTCTGGGCGTCGCTCGGCTGGCGGGACGGCTTTGACAGAAGCGCGCTGCTGCAGCGCTACGACAAGGCAAGCATCATGGTCGGCGTGCTGCCGATCGGCCGGCCGGAGCCTGGCGCGCAAGACATGGCGGCCTTCTTCTGGAGCCTCAAGCCGGCCGATGCCGAACGGGTAAAGGCCGAGGGGCTCGAAGCATGGAAGGCGAGAGTGGTTTCGGTCTGGCCGGAGTGCGAGGCTTTCACCAGCCAGATCGACAGTTTCGAGCAGCTCTCGCTCGCCCGTTACGGTCACCACACGATGACACTGCCGGCAGGCCGGCGGCTTGCCGTCATCGGCGATGCCGCGCATTCGACCAGCCCGCAGCTCGGGCAAGGCGCGAACATGGCGCTGCTCGACGCCGCCGCCCTCGGCCATGCGCTGGCGCGGGCGGACAGCCTCGACGACGCGCTAGCGACTTATGCCAGCGCACGCCGTTGGCATGTGCGCGTGTTCCAGGCGCTGTCACTGTCGCTGACGCCGTTCTACCAGTCGGACTCAGCGGCTTTGCCCTTTGTCCGTGACCGCATGGTGGCGGCGCTGGCGCGTGTGCCGCCGGGGCCGCAATTCCTCGCCGCCATGGTCGCCGGAACGGTGATCGACCCGTTCAGGCGGATCGGGCTTGCGGAGTTTCAGTGGCCTGCCGCCGGATGATCCCGGATAGGTAAGATCCCTTGGCCCGAAGGAAGGCATGCAGCCGCCGCGGATACTCCGCGCCGACCGCCTCCTTGACCGATTGCCGCCTGCTCAAGGCCACGCGCCAGGCCTGGACGCGCGGCTTGCCATCCAGAATGCCGAAATCGCCGATGCGGTCGAAGGTGTCGAAGTAGCGGAAGATCGGCCCGTAGACGGCATCGACCAGCGAGAAGCGCTCGCCGCCGAACCATGGGCCGCTTTGCCTGGCCGGCAGTTCCGCCTCCACGCGAGCGAACATTTCGGACAGCACTCTGCTTTCATGGAGGAAAGCAGCTTCGTCGGCGGCGGAATAGAAGCGGCCTATGCCATTGAGGATGGCCGAGCCGAATTCGATCCAGGCGCGATGCCTGGCCCGCGCCAGCGGATCGGCAGGGTGCAAGGGATTGGCCTCGGTTTCCTCGAGGAATTCGAGGATGACGGCGGATTCGAAAATCACCTCCTCCGATTGGCCGTGTTGGACGCGGAGCAGAGGCACCCTGCCGAGCGGCGAGACAGCTTTGAACCAAACAGGCTTGTCGGCAAGGTCGACATAGAGCCGATCGAAAGGCACATCTTTCTCGGCAAGCGCGATCGTGCCGCGCTGGACGTAGGGGCAGAGGTGATGGCTGACGAGGGTGAGTCTTGCGGTCATCTCACTCTCCCCAGACATAGTTGAGCGCGCCATCCTCGACGCGGGTCGACAGGAACATCAGGCGCGAGCCTTTCGGCGCCGGTCCTTCGAGACGCTCGCCGCTTTCCATGTCGAATTTCGCGCCGTGCCATTGGCAGACAAGCGTGCCGTCCTTGCAGTCCAGCGGTCCGCCGAAATGCAGGCAGACATTGGCAGCCGCGCGGATGCGCTCGCCGCTGCGCCAGACATGGACCTCGCGACCGAAGAAGGGCGCGATCAGGCTGCCGATCTGGGGAATGTCGGCGATCTTGCAGATTTCATGTTTCATCGGAAAGTTCCTTGTTAATGCAATTGCATCTATATGGATGCAAATGCATCGATTGTCAAGCTTGATGCAGTTGCATCTATCGACTAGGCTGCGCCGATGACGAAGACGTCGCCATCTCCAGAAGCGATTGCAGCCTGGGCGCGCCTCGTGCGGGTCTCGCGCCAACTGGTCGAGAGGACCGAGGACGCGCTGAAGGCAAACGCCCTGCCGCCGCTCGCCTGGTACGACGTGCTGCACGAACTCGCCGAAGCGGGCGAGGGCGGGCTCAGGCCGTTCGAGCTGATCGATCGCGTGCTGCTGGCGCAGTACGGCGTCTCACGGCTGCTGGCCCGGCT
The DNA here is from genome assembly GCF_003997405.1 of Mesorhizobium sp. M2A.F.Ca.ET.042.01.1.1. Taxonomy (NCBI): domain Bacteria; kingdom Pseudomonadati; phylum Pseudomonadota; class Alphaproteobacteria; order Hyphomicrobiales; family Phyllobacteriaceae; genus Mesorhizobium; species Mesorhizobium sp. M2A.F.Ca.ET.042.01.1.1. The sequence goes on along the minus strand of NZ_RZRX01000133.1, from coordinate 8,466 downwards.
GGAGGCGGATGGCTTGGTCGAAAAGCTGCCCGTCTCCGACGATGGCCGCGGGCAGACCGTGCGCATCACGGCAAGCGGCCGGGAGATGCGCCGCCGCATCTGGGCGGTCTATGGCACTTGCATTGCCGACCGAATGGACGGCAGGCTTTCAGCCCAGGAGCTGAAGACATTGGCCAGCCTGCTCGGACGGCTGCGCGATCCGCCGGCCAGCGATTAGCTGACGAGCCCTTCGCAGTTTCGCCGGTCATTTTTCGCTGCACCCCTTGCATTGGAAACAGGAATGCGCAATAAGCCGAACCGTAACGTACGGTACGCCTCTAGGCGGCCAGAAAACCGGGAAACAACGTGCTGCAGGCGGGCGCTGATATCGACACAAGCGAAACGCTGACGGAGCGCCAGCAGGCCGTTCTGGACGCGGCGCTCCGCCTGCTGGTGGAAGAGGGCGACAACCTCACCATGACCGCGGTGGCGCGGCGGGCGAGCTGCTCCAAGGAAACGCTCTACAAATGGTTCGGCGACCGCGACGGACTGCTCAACGCTACGGTGCAGTGGCAGGCCTCCAAGGTGCGCGTGGCGCCGGTCGATCGCAAGGGACTCGACCTCGCGTCACTGACGGCAAGCCTCCAACGCTTCGCCTCCGACTGGCTCAAAGTGATCTCCAGCGATACGTCGATCGCGCTCAACCGCGTGGCGGTCGGCCATGCCGGCTCCGGCAAGGATGACCTCGGCGCCATTGTGCTGCAGAATGGCCGCTTCGCGCTGGCCAGGCGGCTGAAGCCGGTGCTTGAAGCAGGGCGTCAAGCCGGGCTGCTCGATTTCGAGGACGCCGAGACGGCGTTCCGGACCTTTTTCGGCCTGGTCGGCCGCGACGTGCAGATCCGTCTGCTGCTCGGCGACCGGGTGGAATTGACTGAGGCGACGATCGGCGGCGATGCCCGCCGCGCGACGCAACAGTTTCTCGCTCTCTTCGGAGCAAAAACCGGGCCTATGGCCTTCTGATCTTCAAAAGGGAAGGAACAGCAAATGCGTGTCTATTACGATCGTGACGCCGATCTCAATCTCATCAAAGGCAAGAAGGTCGCCATCATCGGCTATGGCAGCCAGGGCCGGGCGCATGCGCTCAACCTCAAGGATTCCGGCGTCAAGGAGATCGCCATCGGCCTGAAAGCCGGCTCGGCGACCGCCAAGAAGGTCGAGGCCGACGGGCTCAAGGTGATGAGCGTGGCGGACGCCGCCAAATGGGCCGACCTGATGATGATGGCGACGCCCGACGAATTGCAGGCCGACATCTACAAAAACGAGATCGCGCCGAACATCCGCGACGGCGCCGCGATCGCCTTCGCGCATGGGCTTAACGTGCATTTCGGCCTGATCGAGCCGAAGGCTTCGGTCGACGTCGTCATGATCGCGCCGAAGGGCCCGGGCCACACGGTGCGCGGCGAATACCAGAAGGGCGGCGGCGTGCCGTGCCTCGTCGCCGTCAACCAGGACGCTTCGGGCAACGCGCTCGATCTCGCGCTCTCCTATGCCTGCGGTGTCGGCGGCGGTCGTTCCGGCATCATCGAGACCAACTTCCGCGAGGAATGCGAGACCGACCTGTTCGGTGAGCAAGTTGTGCTGTGCGGCGGTCTGGTCGAGCTGATCCGCGCCGGCTTCGAGACGCTGGTGGAAGCCGGTTACGCGCCGGAAATGGCCTATTTCGAGTGCCTGCACGAGGTGAAGCTGATCGTCGACCTGATCTATGAGGGCGGCATCGCCAACATGAACTACTCGATCTCGAACACCGCCGAATGGGGCGAGTATGTCTCGGGTCCGCGCATCATCACCGCCGACACCAAGGCCGAGATGAAGCGCGTTCTGAAGGACATCCAGACCGGCAAGTTCACCTCGGAGTGGATGCAGGAATACCGCGCTGGCCTAGCTCGCTTCAAGGGCATCCGCCGCAACAACGACAGCCACCAGATCGAAGAGGTTGGAGCAAAACTCCGCGCCATGATGCCGTGGATCGCCAAGAACAAGCTGGTCGACAAGGCCAAGAACTAGGAAGCTCGCGCCAATTCTACCCTGCCGGCCATCTGCCGCAGGTTTCTGCGCTTCCGGTGCTCACGGACTTTATGTCCGCTCCGCTCCGGTTCTCGAAACCCGCACCAGCTGACTCGGCAGGGCGAATTGTCATCAAGCTTCCGGCCGCGAAGCTGCAAGCCGGCGGATCGATCCGCCGGCCTTTTCGTTGCGAGATTGACGGCAGTGCCGCCGCAGCTCAGCCGTAGTGCCAGTGTGGCTTGGGCTCGGTGCCGGTGAACTCGACGCCGATGCGGTCCTCGCGGCGCCAGCGCACCACGGCCCTGTAGCCGATGCCATCGACCGGCACATAGAGCAGGAATTCGTCCGGCACGCGTGCGTCGATCGGCACTTTCAACTCCGCACCGTTCGAATGCATGTTGCGTACCGTGCACGTCACCTCGGAATTGTTGATGCCGGTCAAGATCGCCGCGCCCTTCAGGACGCGTTGGCGGCGTTGGATTCTGAGTTCGTTTTCGGCCATTGCAGGGTACGTTCTGGCGAATTTTTCGCTGCGAATCGGCATGTCGAGCACCGACTGGATGAATAGGCGCCGCCGATGAATTTAGGGTTATCAAGGTCGCGGCACAGGGTTGCGGCAAAATAAAACGGCGCCGCGAAGGGCGCCGTTTCTGTGCCAGCAGGCCGCTCAGATATAGGGCGAAATGCACTGCCGGCGCGGGCCGTAGTTGGGCTGGAACGTGTTGTCCCAGGCCCGATAGGACCGGTAGCGGTCGTAGCACCATTGGACATGGGCCCTGGAAAGCCGCTCCGTCCGGTAAATGCGCCGCGGCTGAACATAGCGCGGATAGGGGTCATAATAGTAAGGATCGTAGTAATTGTTGTAGGCCAAGCTGCCCAAGCCAAGGCCAAGGCCCAGCCCCAGGATCGCGGCGTCGCTGTCACGGAAGTGCCGGCGGTGATGGTGCCGCCAGCGCCAGTCGCCATCGCCATTCCACCTGTCTCTGTCCCAGTTGCGGTCCCAGTTGCGGGAGAAGTGCCGGTTGCCGTCGCGTCTGAAATCGCGGCCGCGCCACTCGCCGCCGCGCCGCCAGCGCCAGTCATATATCTGCGGCGAGTAGTTGTTGCCGCCAGCCCAACTGTCGCGGACGGGGACGATCGTGGGTGCCACCGCGCTGCTGGCGGTCGAGAAATCGGGCTGCAGGATCGGGCCGGCCACCGACGGCGCGGTCACGCCGGCAACGAGTCCCAAGGCCAAAAGCCCGGATCTGAAGGAAGATAACAGCGGTTTCATTTCACTCTCCAAGGAGTAAAGGCCCCACGCCCAGAGCACCCCGGAAATGGGCTATTGTTGGAACTTTTCGTCTGAACGGAGGATGAACAGAAAGGTTCCATCAACCATGACGTGCATACGCCCGGCTCTTGTTTTCGGCCTCGCTTGCGCGCAAAGGTCACGGCCATGTCGCTGCGCCTCGCCACTTTCAATGTCGAGAACCTGATGAACAGGTTCGATTTCTCGGGCTATCGCAACCAGCTCAATGAAGACCGCACGCTGGCGCTGTTCGACATCCAGAGCGAGGCGGAATACCGGATCCTCGAGCAGGCCCGCGCGATCGCCCAGTCCGACGACACCCGCCAGTTGACGGCGCTCGCCATCGCGGCCACCCGCGCGGACATCATCTGCATGCAGGAGGTCGACAATATCGAGGCGCTGAAGGCGTTCGAATATGGCTATCTGTTCAAGATGATCGGGCAGGGCTACCGCCAGAAATACACCACGGCCGGCAACGACTCCCGCGGCATCGATGTCGCGGTGATGATGCGCAACGAGACCATGCAGGGCCAGCCGATCGAGTTCGTGCGCATGACGAGCCACGCCTATGTCACGTTCGAGCGGTTCGGCCTCTTCACGCCGGAGCTTGCGGCGCTCGGACATGTGGCCAGCGATCGCATCTTTCGCCGGGACTGCCTGGAGGTCGACCTCACTGTCGGCGGCGTGCCGCTGACACTTTATCTCGTGCATTTCAAGTCAATGGGCTCGCCGCGCAACGGGCTGGACGGCCGCGAGGCGACAATGCCGCTGCGTATGGCCGAGGCGCAGGCCGTGCGCCGCATCATCGAGGAGCGTTTCGGCAAGGACCATGCCGCCGACAAGCGCTGGGCGATCTGCGGCGATATGAACGATTACCGGCAGCGTGTCAGGATCGAGGGCGACAGCTTCGACGGCTATCGCTTCGAGGTCGTCGATGAAGCCCAGTCCTCGATCAGCGTGCTGACCGCCGGCGGCTTCTGCGAGAATGTCGTCGAGCGGCGGCCGGAGATGGATCGCTGGAGCTTCTACCACACGCGCGGCCCGGAGGAGCGGCATCTTTGCCAGCTCGATTACATCCTCCTGTCGAAAGCCCTGGCGGCGAAGAACGCGACCGCCGTGCCCGACATCATCCGCAATGGCCAGCCCTGGCGCACCATCTTCCCGGCGGGCCAGGAGGTCGAGCGTTTCCCGCGCGCCGGCTGGGACAGGCCGAAAGCGTCGGACCATTGCCCCGTGGCAATCACATTGGACATGGCGTGACCCTTTGAGTTTCGATCTGCCCCGCAACGTCATCCTGCCGGTCGATGCGATCGACGTCCGCCTCGATCCCGGGCCGCACCCCTTCGCCGTCAGCAATGCGGAAGCGATTGCCGAGAACTGGCGTCAGGAAATCGCCGCCAAACCGGCGCTGTTCGACGGCACGGTGGTGCTGCTCTCCGAACTGGTATACCGGGACAGCCGCCTCGTCGGCCGCTGCCATGCGGTCAATTATTCGACCTTCATGCTGTGGCGAAAGCGGCGCGAGAATTCCGGCGCCGAGCACGCCTATGCGCATGCCATGCTGGTCGCCGGCGACAACGCGCTGGTGGCGATCCGGATGGGAGCTCACACGGTCAATGCCGGCCGCGTCTATTTCGCCGCCGGCTCGTTCGAGCCGGTCGATTTTCGCGACGGGCTCGTCGATATCGACTTCAACATGATCCGCGAGGTGGGAGAGGAGACAGGGCTCGATCTTTCGGCGGCCGAGCGTGGACAGCGCTATCACGCGCTATCGACGGCGAGCGGCACGGTGATCTTCCGCCGCTACCGGGTCGCCGAATCGGCCGACGAACTGGCGCGGCGCATCAGCGCCTTCGTCGCCGCCGAGGCCGATCCGGAGATCGAAGGGCCGGTCATCATCCGGCATGCCGCCGATTTGCCCGACGGGCTGATGGGGCATATGAAGCCGCTGATCGAATGGCATTTCGATGGCAGCGACAAGGTTTCCTGACGCGTAGCATCAGTGCCAGCGGGTGCGCTCTATGGAAAGAGCGGTGGCAACGCGTCGTCACGCGGCGCGCCTTTGCGCGTAACGCAGTCGTCCTTGTAGTAATAGCTGTAACCGTTGATGGCCGGCGCGCCGCCGAGATGCGCATAGAGAATTCTCGCGCCCTCGGGAAAGAAGCCTTTCCTCGTCAGGTCGATCAGCCCCTGCATCGACTTTCCCTCATAGACCGGATCGGTGATCATCGCCTCGGTGCGGGCCGCCAGCCGGATCGCGTCGTTCGTTTCGTTCGATGGAACGCCGTAGGCGGGATGGGCATAGTCGGGGTTGATGACGATTTCGTCCTCACGGACGGCGCGGCCCAGCCCGACGAGAGCGGCGGTGTCGTCGACGATTCGGCGGACCTGGGCGCGGGTCTGGTCGGGCGTGCCGGAGGCATCGATGCCGATCACCCGGTCGGCGCGATCTTGAGCGGCGAAGCCGACGATCATGCCGGCCTGCGTCGAGCCGGTCACGACGCAGACGATGATGTAGTCGAATTTGAAACCGAGCTCGACTTCCTGTTTCGCCACCTCCTCGGCGAAGCCGACATAGCCCAGACCGCCGAACTTGTGCACCGAGGCGCCGGCAGGAATGGGGTATGGCTTGCCGCCTGCATCCTTGACCGACTGGATCGCATCCTGCCAGCTCTTGCGAATGCCGATGTCGAAACCATCGTCGACGAGCCGGCTGTCGGCTCCCATCAGGCGCGTCAGCAGGATATTGCCGACCCGGTCGTAGACCGCATCGTAGTGCGGCACCCATTTCTCCTGGATGACCACGCATTTCATACCGATCTTGGCGGCCGTCGCGGCGACCATGCGCGTGTGGTTCGACTGCACGCCGCCGATCGACACCAGCGTGTCGGCGCCCGACGCGATCGCATCGGGCACGATATATTCGAGCTTGCGCAATTTGTTGCCTCCCATGGCCAGCCCGGAATTGCAGTCATCACGCTTTGCATAGACCCGCACCTTGCCGCCAAGCGCCGCGCTGAGACGCGGCAGATGCTCGATCGGCGTCGGGCCGAAGGTCAGTGGATACCGTTGAAATTTATCGAGAAGTGACATCGACCTGCGTCCCGCCGTGTTCGTTTGGATAGGCAAAGAATAGATGAATTGCGGCGAAAGGTGCTCTCGAAGAGAGCCGCTGCTTTTTGGACTTCCGCAAAGAAGTGCGCTAAGGTTCATTTAATCGTCCATTGGAACCGATAAAAATGGAAGAATCTTCCGACCATATTTTCGACCGCATCGACATCAAGATCCTGCGAGCCCTACAGGCCGAGGGGCGGCTGACCAATGCCGAGCTGGCAGCGCGCATGAATGTCAGCGCCGCCACCTGCCATCGGCGCACGCAACGCCTGTTCGAGGAGGGCTACATCACCGGAGTCAGGGCGGAGATCGCGCCCGCCGCGGTCGGGCTCGGCGCGCTGGTCATGGTCGGCGTCGTGCTCGATCGCTCAACACCGGAAAGTTTCGCGGCTTTCGAGGAGGCCGCCCTCAAGCTGAAGGAGGTCCTGGATTGTAATCTTGTGGCCGGCGACTTCGACTATCTGTTGAAGATACGGGTGCGCGACATGGCGGATTTCAACAAGCTGCACGGCCAGAAGCTGATCGCGTTGCCGGGCGTCCGGCAAACCAGGACCTTCTTTGTGATGAAGGAGGTCAAGGAGAACGCGCGGCTGCCGTTTTGACAGGTGACTCCATTCTCTCGCGGCGCTCAGAGCCGCTCTTTCTGCGGCAATGCCTTGCGGTCATTACGCGCCGCGACGAAGAACAGGATGAAGCAGAGGCCGAGGAGCGCGCCCATCGCCGTGCCCATGGTCTGGCCGACGACTTCCTGGAAATTGGTCGCGACGCGGTCGGGATTGGCCAGACCGAAGCGGGCCAGATACCACCAGATGCCGCCCAGGAACGCCTCGACGACAATTGCCACGAGGATCACACGCCCCTTCCTGCTCATCTCGTCCGTCCCCTTCAAGGTTTCCCAGGAGACCGCTTTATCACCGCAGGATTTGCGGCAACAGAGCCGAGCGATGCCGGGTGCTATTCGTGCCGCAGCGCGTCGATCGGATCGAGGCGGGCGCCGCGCAGCGCCGGGAAAAAGCCGAACACCATGCCGATCAGCGCGGAGAAGCCGACGGCCAGCAGGATGACGGCGGGGCTCGGCGCGAACGGTATCGTCAGCGCCATCGAGGTCATGCCGGCCAGCGACAGGCCGATCAGGATGCCGATAATGCCGCCGAGCAGCGACAGCACCGTCGACTCGACCAGGAACTGGATGAGGATGTGTTTTTCGTGCGCGCCGATCGCCAGCCTGATGCCGATCTCGCGCGTCCGCTCGGTGACCGAGACCAGCATGATGTTCATGATGCCGATGCCGCCGACCAGGAGGCTGACACCGGCGACGGCGCCCAGCATGCCGGTCATGGTGGTCGTGGCGCTGGTCATGGCGTCGGCGATCTGGGTCATGTCGCGGATGGCGAAGTCGGGATCGCGGTCCGGCGTGATGCGGCGCGTGTCGCGCAAAATGTCCTCGACGCGCGGCTGCAACTCGCTGGTCGGCGTGCGGTCGTCGGCAGCGATGTAGATGTTGTCGACGTCCCGGTTGCCGGCGATGCGCCGCTGATAGGCGTGCAGCGGCATCAGCACGACATTGTCCTGGTCCTGGCCGAAGCCGGTATAGCCCTTGGGCTCGAGCAGGCCGATGATCTTGCAGGACGTGCGGTTGACGCGGATGATCTCGCCCTCCGGATCGCCGGCGCCGAAGAATTGCTGGCGCACCGTCTCGCCGATCAGGCAGACACCGGTGCCGGCGCGCGTTTCAGAATCGCTGAACGGCCGTCCCGACACCAGCTTCCAGTCGCGGGCGTCGAGATAGGCGCTGTCCGTGCCGGTGAATCCCGAGGTCAGGCTTTCAGTGCCGAAGATGACGCGGACCTGTTTTTGCGAGGCGGGCGAGATGGCGCGCGCGCCGCTCAGATGCGCGACGAGCGCGGTGACATCCTTTTCGGCGAGCGGCCGCACGGCCTGATCGAGGCCGCCGGGTCCGCCTGGGCGCGCCGGCCGGCCGGCGCGGACGACGAGAAGATTGCTGCCGAGCTTGGAGA
>NZ_RZRX01000132.1:0-17086 GCF_003997405.1 Mesorhizobium sp. M2A.F.Ca.ET.042.01.1.1 | reverse complement strand
CGACACAGGACCAGGCTGCCCAGGACCAAGCCGCCGCCAGGATACTGGTCGAACGCGCCGGCGCGCGTCTGGCGAAATATGGCGTCGACGGCGCGCTGCTCGATTTCGACAAGGCAATCGGCCTCGATCCCAAAAATGCCGACGCCTATCTCGGCCGCAGCCGCGCCAGGACGCTCAAGGGCAACCAGGCCGGCGCGGCGGCCGATTGCCGGCGCGCCGTGGAGCTGGATCCCGCCCGATCGGGAAGCTGCGACGAGCAGGCTGCCGGCGATGCGGGCAACGCCGCCCCGGCGCAGGACTTGGAGCAGTCGAAGCCGGCGGACGCCGCTTCGGCCCCGCAACCCGTACTTCCGAATTTGGCGGCCACGGACGACACCCTGGCTGCAAAGTCGCTGGAGACAAAAGACCAGCGCGCGCTGCAAGCAATCCTCGGCGGCGATGCCTGGCTGGACATGGGCAAATACGAGAAGGCGATCGGTTCCTATGACGTGGTGATCGCGCTCGAACCCGACAACCGCTTCGGCTATTTCGGCCGCGGCAGGGCCAGGGCAGCCACACGCGACTACGCCCAGGCAATCGCCGATTTCGACAAGGTCATTCAGCTCGCCCCCAATTTTGCCGCGGCATATTTCCGCCGCGGCCTCGCCAAGGTCACAGCCGGCGATGTCGATGGCGCCCTTGCCGATTGCGACCGGGCCGCCACGCTCGACCCGAAGGCGCGCGACGCCCATTATTGCAAAGGCATGGCCTGGCACGCCAAGGGCGATGCCGGACGCGCGATAGCCGCCTATACGGTGGCGATCGGCATCGATCCCAAGGCCGACGCCAGCTATTACGCACGCGGCATGGCGCGGGCCGACAGCAAGGACTATGCCGGCGCCATGGCCGATTTCGACCAGGCGCTCAAGCTCGATCCAGGCAATAGTGATTACGTCGTGGCCCGCAAGGCGGCGGGAGCGGCGAAAGGCGAAAACCAAGCGGCGATGGCCGAGGCCGCTCCGGATCCGGTGGCCTTGGCGGCGGCTCTCGAGCGCGGCGACGCGTTCTATAGGAAACGCAAATACGATCGCGCCGCCACTGAGTACAGCCGTGCCGTGGCGCTCGCGCCAAACGAACCGTCGAACTATTCGGCGCGCGCCAGGGCGCGCCTGCAAAAGGGCGACCTTGACGGGGCTCTTGCCGACGTGAACCGAGCGCTCGAGATCGATCCATCCTACAGTCCAGGGTATTACGGCCGCGCTCTGATACTGGTGAAGATGCACGAGCCGGAAAAGGCTATCGCAGATTTCAGCCGTGCGATCGAAATGGAGCCGGACGACGCCCCGTTATATTTCGGGCGCGGTAGCGCCAGGTACTATTTGGGCGATTATGATCGCGCCATTGCCGACTTCGACCGGGCGCTCGAGCTGGACCCTAAATCCGACATGGCCCGTCAGGGTCGAAAATTGGCAAGGGCCGCAAAGGAGAAAGCATCCCTATCGAAAAAGTCGGGCAAGCTTGCCAGTCAAGCCGGCAAGCAGACGCCCGCGCCCCAAGTGTTGACCAGAGCCTACATTAACGCCGAGGTTCAAAAGCAGGACTCGCAGATATTGAAAGCAATCGCCGACGAGTTCCCGGACGACTACAACCCACTGCTCGACGACGTCATGGTCGTGGCCCGCCTGGGAGGCAAGCAGGCCGTGGAGAACACCAGCCGGGTTGCTGTCGCCAAACTGCGGCGCAGGTATGCGCCGCTTTTGCCTTCCACTCCAGACAACGAAGCGTCGCAGGCGCTCTCGGCCCAGCTTGCCATGATCAACTACCTGATGGCGCGGCAAACGCCAACCAATTGCGACAATTACCTGCGCCTCGGGCCAGATGCCGTCAGCGCGCCCGACAACGAATTTCTGGTGCATCTGGATCGGATCGGCGCGACGCTGTTTCGCGCTTTTGGCGCCGCCAAAAGAAGCGGTCTGCCGGCTGCGGAACCCGAGGATCAGGACTGGTCGCTCGTCGCCGAGGCCTTTACCAAAAGCGGCGGCACGCCGACCGAGATGGAGGCCATAGCGAACGCCAATCAGGCTTCGTCGGGCCTGTGCCCGGCAACGGCGAAATTGTTTGCAGCGGCCCTTTCGCTGCAGGGCGAACCTGGACGACATGTCAAAACCGCCCTGCTCTACGCCATCGTGAAGAATTAGGCGAGCCGCAGCGATGCCCGGACATTACAGTCTGCATAAAGAACAAAAAAAGAACTTTTCCGACTTGTACTTGCGTTGAAAATCCCGTTAGATCACGACTGCGTGAAGTTGGGGTCCCGCTGGCGGGAGGGGGTCATGAACAAATCGATCAGGGAAAATCTTATTTTCATTGTGGTGGCGCATACCTGCTTCCTGGCACAGCCAGCGATCGTGCATGCCGAGGATACGGACTATCATCCGCAAAATTTTACCCAGCCTCTGAGCGCCGCCAGAGGCACAATCACTCCGGCTGGCGGCGGCGCCATCTACCTGAAGCCGGAGGACCGCTGCAATCTGGTGGTGAGGGAATTTGGCTGGGACCATGATCAGTGCTCGACGATCGATCAGCTGATCTTCGGATTCACGCCGGAGATCGATAACCTCACGGTCGAGAAGCCAGTGTCGGACGGCTATGTCAGCCTCGCTGACTGGGACAACGCCGACCGCAGCGAGGAGATCGGCTCGATCGAGGAGAGCTTCAGGGACTCGGTGAAAGCGCAGTCGCAGCGGCTTGGACAGGACATCCGGTTCGATAGCTGGCTGGTCTACCCGCGCGTCGATAAGGGCAAGAACATCCTCTACTACGCCAACATTCTGAACTGGGCCGGCGACAGGACGATCAACATCTCGGTTTCGGTCTTCGATCGGCAGGGCTATGTCCCAATGAAGATCGTGCCGGTGAATGGCAACATCACCAGCGATGCGGTGCAGAAGATCGTCGAAGCATCGGCCGCCGCCTACAAGCCACAGGCAGGCTCTTCCTATTTCGAATTCTCCAGCGGCGACAAGGTGGCGGGCTACGGCGCGCTCGGCGTGCTGGCGACGATGCTCGGCGTCAAATACGGCAAGGCCGCCGGCGCCGGGCTGATCGCCCTCGCCTTGGTTGTGCTGAAGAAAGGCGCCTTCCTCCTGCTGCTGCCGCTGGTGTGGCTGAGACGGCTGTTCAACAGGAAGAAGGCTGACAGCTGATTGGTGTCTAATGTCTTCCACTTCTGAGACTGCACCAGCGGCTCCCAGTCGGTCAGTCGCCATTCGCCGACGTGGACCAGCACGGTGGCGCAATCGTCTGGGTCGCGTGCTCTCGTTGGTGATCTTGACCCTTGTCCTCATCAGGGCGATTACCTTTGGCCTTGGCAAGGCGTCCTGGCTATGGATCTTTATTCTGGCGACTGGCTGGGAAGCTGCCTTGCTCTTAACGCATTACTGTCTGCAGACCTCAACTGCGCGGACCCCCTGGCGGGCCTACCGCCACAAAACCCCATTGCTCAAGTTCGGCCTGCTCGTCGCAAGCGTTCTCATCCTGTCATCTGCAACCGCGATTGCGTTTATGTTTGGTCGCTATCTCTTCTAAGCGCCCAGAAACTCATTCGTGAAATACGCGCCCAGATCGGGCTTCTCCTTCAGCGCCTTGCCGTTGCCATCGAGCAATATCCCCGCGGCAAACAGATACCCGCCCATCGCTTCCATCTTGGCCTTGTCCATCGTGCCGATGGCGCCGTTGGCGCTTTTCAGGAAATGGCCGTCATTCAGCGCCTTCAGCGAGGCATCGATCAGCGCCGGGTTGGTCAGCGTGTCCTTGTTGGCGGCGACCAGCAGCTCGCCCGCCTCCTTCGCGTGGTCGACGGCGAAGGCGTAGCCGGCCCGTGTCGCCTGGACGAAGGCGGCGGCAGCCTTGGGATTGGCGGCTAGGTAGGCGTTGCTGGAAACGATCAGCGTCGTGTGCTCGTCCGGCACGCCGTAATCGGCGTAGCGGAAGCTGCGCTGCTTCAAGCCCTTCAGCTCGGCCTCGACGCCTTCCCAGGTCGAGACTTCGAGCGTGAAATCGACCGCGCCATTGGCCAGCGCCTCGTAGGCCGAGGTGCCCAGCGTCACGGTGGAAAAATCGCCCTTGCCGCCGTCATGGCGGATGATGGTCTGCAACAGCGCGTTCTCCCAGGCGCTGCCGAAGCCGCCATAGGTCAGGCCGTCGAGATTCTTCGGGCTTTTGATGGCGGCGCGGTCGGCATTGAAGACGACGCGGCCGGTCTCCGACTGGACGACGGCATAGATGGCCTTCAGGTCGGCGCCGGCGCCCTTCTGCGTGAACAGGCCGAGCGAACCCGAAATGCCGAAATCGGCGACGCGGTTGGCCACCAGCGTGCCCGAGCCGGTGTCGCCATAGGGCAGGATTTCGACGTCCAGCCCCGCGTCGCGGTAAAAGCCCTTGTCGCGGGCGACGAACAGGCCGATGTGGTTGGTGTTGACGGTCCAGTCGAGCGCGACGGTGATTTTTTGCGCGGCGGCCCGGGCCTGCGTGACGGCCCCGGCAAATGGCAGGCTGGCGGCCAGGAACAGCGCCTGCCGGCGGGTGAAGTCGGTCATTTCATTTCTCCATCGGATGGTCGGGAATTGGGGGCGGCTGTCCAAGCAGCGTGTCGAGGATGCCGGCCTCGATCGCGGCCGCCTCGCGGGCGAGCGCGGCGCTTTCGGTGCGCGGACGCGGCAGCGGCACCGACACCTCACGCACCACGCGCGCGGGCCGCGCCGAAAGCACATAGATGCGGTCGGACAGAAGCACCGCCTCGCGCACGTCATGGGTGATCAGCAACGCCGTCCAGCGGTGGCTTCGCCACATGCCTTCGAGCCAGCGCTGCATGGCCGCCCGGGTCAGCGCATCGAGCGCGCCGAACGGCTCGTCGAGCAAAAGCATGTCGCGCTGCTGCACCACGGTGCGCAGCAGCGCCGCGCGCTGGCGCATGCCGCCCGACAGCTCGGCCGGCCAGGCGCGCTCGAAGCCGGCAAGGCCGAATTCGGCGAACAAGGGCGCCACGCGCTCGCGCGCGGCCCGGCGCTTCATGCCCTGCACTTCGAGCCCCAGCGTGGCGTTGTCGATGACGCGCCGCCACGGCATCAGCGCGTCGCGTTGCGGCATGAAGGCGAAGCGGGCGCCATGGAGCGGCGCGCCGTCGAAGCGCATCTCGCCCTCGCCCCGGATCGCGCCTGTGAGGAGCTGGAACAGCGTCGACTTGCCGGCGCCGGAGGGGCCGAGGATCGACACGAACTCGCCCGCGCCGACATCGAGCGAAACGCCGGCCAGAACCTCGAGCGCGCCGAAGCTTTTTCGCACGTCGCGAAGCTCGAGCCGCGTCATGGCCGGTGCCCGGAGGGTTCGGCCTTGCGGACGCGCCCGGCCCTCTCCCAGGGCATGGCGAAACGCTGGACGAGCACGGCCAGACCAAACAGCGCCAGCGTCAGCACCGAGCTAACGGCAACGGCGGCAAGCACGAGGTCGGGCCGAAAGTTGTTCTTGGCGCTGAGCATGTAGATGCCCAGCCCCTTCGCGGCGCCCGCATATTCGGCGAAGATCGCGCCGACCACCGCATAGGTGATGGAGATGCGCAATCCGGCGAAGAAATAGGGCAGCGCCGACGGCAGCCGCGCCAGCCAGAATATGCGCCAGCGCCTTGCCCCCATGGCGGCAAGCATCTGGCTGATTTCGGCGCTTGTCGCGGCATAGCCTTCGACCAGCGCCACCATCATCGGGAAGAAGGTGACCAGCGCGACCAGTAGGATCTTCGGCAAGAGGCCGAAGCCGAACCACAAGACCACCAGCGGCGCGATCGCCACCAGCGGCAAGGTCTGGCTGGCGATCAGCAGCGGAAACAGCGCGCGGCGCAGGGGGGCCAAGAAATCGACCAGCGCCGAAAGCGTGAAGGCGGCGACGAGCGAGCAGGCGAAGCCGGCAAGCGTGGCGCGGATGGTGGGAAGCGTGTTTTCGGCAAGCGCCGCGCGGTTATCCCAGGCCTGCGCCAGCACGCGCGAGGGCGCCGGAAGCACGGTGGGCGCGATGCCGCCGAGACGGGCATAGAGCTCCCAGGCGAGGAGGAGCAGGGCGAATGCGAGGGCGGCGGGAGCGATTTTGGCGAAGGCGGACGTGAGGGCTGATCTCCCCCCTTGCGGGGGAGATGGCCGGCAGGCCAGAGGGGGTCGTCTCACGTAGAGCGCCAACCTCATCTTGCTTCGCAGAGGACGTAGGCGCTCTACGCGCTGGGACCCCTTCTGCCCTGCCGGGCATCTCCCCCTCGAGGGGGGAGATTCGCCGGCACCGATGCTTTCGCCAATAGCCACGACACTCTCCTCGACGAACGACGCTCGAGCCGCGAGGAGCTCAAACCGCCGTCGGGCTGTTGGCCGAAATCGTGATGTCGAGGGTCACGTGCCCCGCGCCGGGTCCGAAGCGGCAGAAGGCTTCGTTGAGCGTGGCGAACACCGCGCCGGCATCGCCGCGCAGCCTGGTGCAGAAGTTCTTTGAACGGTCGAACACGCCGGACTGTTTCAGGAAGTCGATGCAGCCATAGATCTCGTCCATGTGATCGCCCGTGCCCATCACATAGAGCGAGAATTGCGCCGCCACCGGCTGGTCGGTCGAGGGCGTCGACCGCACGGCGCCGAGCGCCGCGCGTTTGCGCTCGTCGAGCGGGACCGCCGGGCCGCCGATCTCGTCGGAACGGCAGATCGGATCGTCCGGCTCGCCGGGGCAGCCGCGCGAGAGGGCGGCCGACAGCACGCAATGCTTGCCGCTTTTGGCCGCCGCCACGAAGAGGTCGCGCATCGCCGGGAACAGCACTTCGGGCGGCCCGACCAGCAGCGTCGAGATGTCGTCGGTCTCGATGCTGAGCCTGTCGCGGTAAGGATCGAGCGCGCCCAACGCGCCGAGGATGACGCCGACGAAATCGTCGGCCAGGGGATAAAGGGAAATCTGTGCGCCGGAAAACATGGCCCGCCTCGCTCCGCTGGTATTATCCAGATCAGCTTTAGGGTCCGGAGGCTTGCCGCCACCATCTCAGCCCCGACCGTACGGAGCACCCCTGTGGATGAGCGCGTTAAAGCACTGTTTGCCGGGTTGGGAAAGCGGTTTTTTGCGACGCCAGTTGGGCCACGAGTCTCATCTCCCCCTAGGGGAGATGCCGGTGGTTATAAGATTTTCACGAATTTCTTATAACGAACTTGCAATCGACTGGTGGCGCAGTTATAAGAAAATTGCAGGAATCTTATAACGCACAATAGCAGCGCCCATGAAGACCATCGACCTCGCCTACCGCACCCTCTACGCCGAGTTGGTGCAGCGCAGCCTCGATGCTTCCTTCGAGACGGATTTCTCGACGGCGGGCAATTTCGTGCGCGTGCCGGTGAAGGGCCGCGACTACTGGTATTTCGAGGAAACCCGCCCCGAGAAAAAGAGGCGTTACGTCGGTCCGGCCGAGGATCCCGAGATCGCCAGTCGGGTTGCGGCCTTCAGGGAGATCAAGGGCGATCTCAGGAGCCGCCGCAAGCTGGTCTCCACGCTTGTCCGCGATGCCGGCCTGACCGCACCCGAGACCTTCACCGGCGATGTCGTCGAGGCGCTGGAGAAGGCGGGGCTCTTCCGGCTGCGCGCGGTGCTGGTGGGCACCGTCGCTTTCCAGACCTATGCCGGGCATCTCGGGGTGCGATTGCCGGGTGCCGCGCTGCAGACAGGCGATGCCGATTTCGCACAGTTCCATTCCGTTTCGGCCGAAGTGGAAGACAGCATGCCGCCGGTCATCGACGTGCTGAGGGCCGTCGACCCGACGTTTCGCGAAATCCCGCACCGGACTGATGCCGGCCGCACCACGCAGTACGAGAACGCCTCGCGCTACCGGATCGAGTTCCTCACCCCCAACCGCGGCAGCGACGAGCATGCCGATCGCGCCAGCTTGATGCCTTCGCTCGGCGGCGCCTCGGCGCAGCCGCTGCGCTTCCTCGATTTCCTGATCCGCGATCCGGTGAGGACGGTGCTGCTGCACCGCTCCGGCGTGCCGGTGCTTGTCCCCTCGCCCGAACGCTTCGCCGTCCACAAGCTGATCGTGGCGACGCGCCGCGAGCGAGGCGCGGCGGCGAAGCGGGAGAAGGACCTCCATCAAGTGGGCCTGCTGGTCGAGGCGCTGGATACGACGCGCCGACAGGATGACCTTGCACTGGCTTTCGCGGAAGCATGGGAGCGCGGCGATGCCTGGCGGGATGCGTTGCGGAAAGGCTTGAGCCTGCTGAAGCCGGACAGGCATGAGATGATCCAGTCGATCTTGGGGCGAGCGCATGGCGAAGTCGGCGTGCAGCTCGAAGGCTTTCCGACGCGGATCGCCTGATCTACCTCAAGACGGCACATCGTTCAAATTGTACGAACCTCGCTTGACCGGATTTAGTACATAAAGTACGATATCTCCTTTGAGGGAATCTGCTTGAACACCGCGAACCATGCCGCTTTTGCCGATCTCTCCCGCCCTTTGCTGTCGCCACTGCCGCTCGCCGAGCGCGAGCGCCTCGCCGGCGCCTGGCGCATGGCGAGCCAAGACATCGCCGACGACATCCGCTTCATCCGGCAATATCTGAAGGTGATCGCCGAGAAGGACGAGCGGCTGTCGACCGGCGCGCTTGTGCACGGCCGCGCCTATGCGGAGGCCTGCGCCGCCTGGCTGCCGGAGACGATGGCGCGGTATCTGCGAAACCTCAGGCTGATCAGCGAGTGCGAAAGCGCGATGATCGCCGCGGGGGTAAGGTTCGCCCGGTCGAGCGATGCCTGGTGAGGGCTTCCCTCTTCCCGTGCGGGGACCGAAGACGCCCGCGCCGCGGACCCTTCAACCGGCCGGCTGCAACCCTCGGCTCGCCGCCCCGTCAAATGCATCGTTTCACACAATCGCCAATTGGTGGACGCGGGTGAGTGGCCGGGCGTTAATTCCTGCCGGGCGAAGGAGGGAATAGACGCATACCAGGGAGGAACACGTTTGATGCAACCGCAAATCGACATCGGCGCACTGCCCGAGGACCAGCCCTACGAAGTCACTTCATTTGCCAGAAAGCACGGACTGACGGTTCCGGTCGCGGATGCGGTGCTTTTCGCCAAGGGCCCGTCGCCGTCGCGGGCCGCCTGCGATACCGCGGCGCTTGCCCTTCTCTGCGCGGTCGCGCAATACGCCGGAAAGCAAGGGAGGCGCTAGCGATCGGCGGCGCCTTCCCTCTGCTTGATCTTCCTACCAGTTGAGCCAGCGCGTCTTCAACGGAAGTTTGGGCATCTCCATGGCGAACCGCCGGGCGCGGACTACCCACGTCCGGTCGCGGTCGGAGATCGTTGTCGGGATGAGCCGGCGGCGGCGCGGCCGCCGGAGATTCAGGCCTTGGCTTTCGGCTTGGCCGTCTTTGCCTTGGCGGGGGCCTTGGCGGGCTTTTCCGCCTTGGCGGCTTTTGGCTTCTCGACCTTGGCGGCAGCCGCCTTCCTCGGCGCTTTCTTCGGCTTGCCTGCCGCGTCGATCTCGGCGGTCGCCTGGTTCCAGTGCTCTTCGTGAGCACCTTCGGGCCGGCCGGCCTGCTCCCAAATCTCGTGCGCGCGTTGGCGAATGCGTTCGTGCCTGTCGTCCGTCACTGTCGCCTCCTAAGGTTGGGACGGGTTCCCCGGCGCGAACACTAGCGGAATTTTGACGCGGCGTCTTCGGTATCACGCATATGCGACCGACTTAGGCGGCAAATTCGCTCAGTGGCCGTCGGTGACGACCGCGATGCCGAGATGCGCTGCCTTCTTTGTGATCAATCCGGCTAAATCCGCGTCAGAGCGGTCGGTCCCCGTACGCTTCCGCAGCAGGGAAATTGCCTCTTGCATGGACAGCAGGCCAGTCCTGTGCTCGGCCAGCAGCTTGTCGACCTGCCGGGCGATATCAGGTGATTCGACGTGTGGATGATGCATGGCAACGACTCCTTCCGCGCTTCGTTGCCTCCCAAACCGCTGACTATTCTAGGCCATGTGCCTCGATGCGAGAAGAGCCCGATCCTTCACCGAAGCGTCGGGCAAGGATCGGGCTCTTCAGGGGTGTCAGATGTTACTGGATCACCTGAACAACGCGGCGCGTGCCGGGATCGATCAACACCGTGTGGTCGTTGACCACGGCATAGCGATACTGCACGTCCGGCACCTCCTGCAGCTCGACGGTATCAGGCACGGTCGAGCCGACGCCGAGCTCGAGGCCGAGCACGTTGACCGAGGCGATCGGATGCTTGTGGACATATTCCTTGACCACGGTCTGCTGCTCGGGGGTGACGATCACCTCGTCCGCGGCCGCGACGCCGATGCCGGCCATCAGAGCCAGGCC
Organism: Mesorhizobium sp. M2A.F.Ca.ET.042.01.1.1; assembly: GCF_003997405.1. Classification (NCBI taxonomy): domain Bacteria; kingdom Pseudomonadati; phylum Pseudomonadota; class Alphaproteobacteria; order Hyphomicrobiales; family Phyllobacteriaceae; genus Mesorhizobium; species Mesorhizobium sp. M2A.F.Ca.ET.042.01.1.1. Next base: position 6,735 of record NZ_RZRX01000132.1, on the reverse strand, counting down.
GGCGACAGCTGGAATGAGGGTGGTTTTCATCGTTTCTCTCCTGTTGGATTCACGACGACCTTCGGATCGCGTATCGGTTCACGACGATCCTTCGGATCGCGTATTGGCGAGCTCCGCCCTGCCTCCGCAGGAAGCGGAAACATCGGCAGGTCGAATAATTGAGCTCCCGGGGCAAACGTCCCCGGCGAGGTGTTGTTCCGTCAGCGACGACTAATTGATGTGGCGGAACCTTCGCATCGGCTCCGCATTGGAAGGCATTGAAACTCCCCAAGACTTTGAAATCCAAAGGGCGCCGCCGTCATGCAAGAAGGTTACATCAGAAGCGACATCCAACTTCGCTCCCCCGTGGCGATCGCCGTTGGCGCCGGCTTCAAGCGCGAGATCGCCTCGCTCACCGGGATGCAGAATTTTCTCAAGGAATGGCCGCTCGCTTCGCGGGGCGAAAGCCACGCAAGGGCGCTGCGCGCCTGCGAGGCGGCACGGGCCGGCGAGATCGATCTCGACAAGGCGCGCCAGGCGTTCCTGATCTTCGCGAGGAAGGCGGGGATCGAGTGGACCGGGGCAGATCCGGTCGCGGTGCTGCGCGAGGCCAAGATCAGGCGCAACCGGGCACGTGAGAGCCGGGCGCTGCAGCGGCCGGCGCACTGACAGAGAGCCGGTGCGCATTGGGGCCGCTGCGCGTTGGGCCTGCCTGCAGGCTTCAGGAACTGGCCGGCGAGATCTCCGGCAACGGAGCCGCCTGGGCGTCCGTTTGCCCCGCAGACCGCCGCCGGGACTGACGACCGACTGGGATCGATGGGGCTTTTTCGGCTGGTGGCCGCTGTCAGGTCGGCGTCGGCTCGCCCAGCGCCTCGGTGACGAAAGACGCGGCGATCAGGTCGTCCGCTTCGATGCGTAGGGAGCCCTCGCCACCTCCCATGATGGCCGCGACCTTCTGGAAGGTCTTCATCTCATGCTCGGTGATCCGGGCGTCCCGCATCCTGGCTTTGAGATCGGCGACGCGCATCCCGAGCGACCGGGATGTTGCGACTTCTCGTTTCGACATGTTGGTCAAACTCCTCCTTGACCCGCCCGCAACTGTTCGCCGCCGCCCGAATCTGCACCCTGCCAATGATTTGTGTTGTCTATGAGACAGCGTGGCCCAGAGCCGCTAACTCAACCGCGGCGGGAAGGTTCCGTTAGCACATGGTAACAAAATAATAATCGATCGATGGCCCGCCGCCGTGACTGGCGACGGGCCATCTCGTTCCCGCGTGCTGTCGATTAATCCAGCACCTTGACGATCTTGCGCGTGCCGGGGTCGACGATGACCGTCCGGTTATCGACGACAACGTAACGGTATTTGACGTTCGGCACCTCGTGCAGCTCGACCGTGTCGGGAACCGTGCTGCCGATGTTCAACTCGACGCCCGGAACCTTCACCGAAGCCAGCGGCTGCTTGTGCACATATTCCTTGATGACGGTTTCCTGCTCCGGCGCGATGACGACATCCTGCGCGGCAGCGGCGCCAATGCCGGCAAGAAGCAGCAAGCCGGCGGCGGCGGAGGTGATGTGCATTTTCATTGTTCGTCTCTCCTATGTGGATTGGATCAAATCGCCTTGATGCTGCGCCTGCGATTTTCCACAGCGGGTCGGCAGTGTCGTAACGCCAATCGCCCAGCGTTGTTCCCTGTGAAATCCCGCCAGAAGAGGGGCTGGCGCGTGCGAAAATTACTGCCGCCGTGTGCGGCAAGACCCTCCCTTTTGCCCGTTGCCGCAATTTCGGAACAATGCGTTTCGAGCCGGGTTACCCATGCGAAGGGACCGACTTTCCGAGGAGAAATCCAATGAAACATCTGCTGATCACAAGCATGATCGCGCTCAGTGTGAGTTGTGGCGCCGCGATGGCGCAGACCGAATCCGCGCAGCCAAGCGGCGACAACAACAATTGCGCGGCCGGCACGGCCGATTGCCAGAAGGGCGGCAAGGCAGGCGGGCAGGCCCAGGGCGAGACGAAATCGAAGACCGAGATGAACGCCCAGGGCAAGGCCGGCGCCAACACCCAGGAGCAGGCGCAGGGCAAGGCCAAGATGAAGACCGATGAGCAGGCCCAGGGCCAGGCCGGCACCAAGACCGACCAGAACGCCGAGGACAACACCCAGCTTAAGAAGAAGCAGCAGGCTCAGGGCAAGGCCGGCACCACCGAGCAGAACGCTCAGGGTAATACCAAGATGCAGACTGAGCAGAACGCTCAGACCAACACCGGCACCAAGACTGACCAGAATGCCCAGGACAACACGCAGCTCAAGAAGAAGCAGCAGGCCCAGGGCAAGGCCGGCACCACCGAGCAGAACGCTCAGGGCGGCAACACCAAGATGCAGACCGAGCAGAACGCTCAGACCGGTACCGGCACCAAGACCGATCAGAATGCCCAGACCAATACGGGCACAAAGACCGAGATGAACGCCCAGGGCAACACCAACGTCCAGACCGACCAGAACAAGACGGCCTCGATCAACAATGTGACCGTCGAGCAGAGGACGCAGATTACGCAGGTCATTCATGAAACCCATGTCGAGCCGGTTCGCGATGTCAGCTTCGACATTTCAGTTGGCGTCGAGGTGCCGCGGCACAAGGTGCGCCTGCACCGCCTGCCGGCTCGCATCGTCAAGATCGTGCCAGCCTATGAATCCTATGAGTATTTCGTGTTGGCCGATGGACGCATCGTCATCGTCGACCCCGACACTTACAAGATCGTCGTGATCCTGAGCTGACAAGGACATCATGAAAACAAAAAAGGCCCGCCTCGTCGGGCCTTTTTTTGTCCGGCCGTCCCTGCCCTTACAGGTATCGCCGCGCCGTCGCCGACGCGTTCCATGAGGCGTTGCTTGAATGCCGGGGCGCATGGAACGATCCGGCGCAATTGGCGGTTGCTACAAGGAAGTCCTGCTCCCTTGGTCCCTGTCGGAGCGGACAATGGTGCGACAAGGCCGCCGGGCAGATTGTTCAAGCTTGCGGTCCACCCGGAAAAGGTGCAAGGGTCATGACGGGTAGAGACATGGGCGAGATCGTCGACGACTGGACATGGTCGCGGCGCTCGGTTGGGCAAATGTATTTTCCGCAGTTTCTTGTGGGAATGGCGGCGACGCTGCTGGTGATCCTCGGCTGGACATTCGCGTCCACTGGATCGGTCTGGACGGCATTGGGCTGGGCGGTCCTTGCCGCGGTAATTCTGCAGGCCGGCTACTTCGCCGCGGTGCTGTGGCTGGTGCATGGCGAGGCCCGCGTGACCGACGAGGCCAAATCGAGCGACGGCGCCGTCTCGCCCGCCAAATTGCCTGGCCCGTTCGAGCGGGACGGCATCATCCACGCTCTCATCTCGCTGCTGTTTCCGAAGCTTCTGCCCTAAAGCGCGTCGCGATCTTTCAGATTCGCTCCATGCGCTTTAGGTTTTTGATTTTGCGCATGTCTTTATCCCGAAACCGATTCCACTTTCGGGAGACATGCTTTAGCCGGCCGCAGCCTGCTCGCGAATGGCCGGCCAGTCGCTTTCCCGGAAGCGGCGGCAATCCGTTTCGCCCGACACACTGCACGCCTCTGCTCGAGCGCAGCGAGCCGGGCCGGCCCCGCGTTATGCTTCCGAGGCGCGATCAGTTTGGCATTGTCGCCAGCGCCCGTCCGCAACAGAGGTTACTCGGCGCGATGCAAAACGGCCGTCTTGCCGTGCTCTTCGGTTGGAGGCTCCAGCCCGTCCAGGCCGAAGCCCCCTGCTCGATCGCAAGCTAGCGTGCCGCGGCTGGTGAGGCGGAGCGCACCGCCTCCGACGACGAGAAGACGACGAAGCCAAAGACCAGCACCGCAGCGGCGACGATCAGTGAGCCTATCGCCACGACCGGTTCGATCTCCGGATGGCCTGCCGCCAACATCCAGTAGAGTGCCGGCAGCATGATCACGATGCCGGCCGTATAGAGGCCGTAATGGATCATGGCGATGCGGCGCTCGGCCTTGGCCGGGTTGAGCGCATAATAGCCCCCGAAGATGGCGCTGGTGACCCAGCCAAGAAGGTTGATGTGGGCATGCGCCGGGAAGGCGCCGTGATCGCCCGAAATCGCCATCTGCAGCCCGGCGGCGATGCCCAGGATGAGAAAGACGATGGCCGTCTTGAAGAAGAGTTCCGATACGCGTGGCATTTCTGTAGTCCCTCCCAATGCCTCTGTGGACCCGACTCTATGAATTCTATATCCAGCCAGCCATATTAGCCATGGCGCACCTAAAGCATGTCTCCCGAAAGTGGGACCCTGTTGGGGATAAAGACTAGCGTAAAGCCCAAGAATAAAGCGCATGGAGCGAATCCGAAGGATCGCGACGCGCTTTAGGGCGGTGAAACCTTCGGACGAAAGCCGCGAGGCGGCTTCGCGAAAAAAATGGCTCGCCTCTTTCGAGGCGAGCCAAAAAGGGAGCCGGGCTTGAGGTCGGCCCCCATCCAGGTTGCCACCTGAATTTCAGACATGGCTAACGTAGCAGAGTGCGGGATTTATTCCACCGCGATCGCCGATCAGTCCCGCAAGCTTCGAATCCGCACAGCAGAGCAGGCCATTCGCCGATCGGGCGCCCGCGAACCAGTGCGCCGACCAGGACATCCCTTCCCCGCCGGCAGGCGCGCGAAAGCATGCGCTTCAGCGTCCCGAATCCGGCTCGAGTTCGCGCAGTTGCGGCGGGCATTTGCGCCCGTTCGGAACCGGCCCCGTGGCGCCTTGCAAGCGCGCGGCATTTGGGCAATGCTCGGATTCGGGGAGTGGTTTCCGTAATTTCGGAAGCACGATTACATGTTCACTGACTACTACGAAGTTCTGGAAATAAGCCCGAACGCCAATTCTGAGACAATCGAGCGGATTTTCCGCTATTTTGCTATGCGCTACCATCCCGATAATCGGGAAACAGGCAATGAATCGCGCTTCAGCGAGATCGTCGAGGCCCACAATACGCTGCGGGATCCAGTCAAGCGGGCCCAGTACGACATTCTCTACCGCGAGCATCTGGGCCTTCGCCACGAACTCACGGATGGCGCGCGCGACGGCGGCGGCATGGACAGGGATGCCGCCATCCAGGCCAATTTGCTGTCGCTTCTCTATGTGCGGCGCCGGCGCGACGTCAACAATCCGGGCATCGGCGACGACGAGCTCGAACGCCTGTCGGGCTGCCCGCGCGAGCACCTCGAATTCCACCTGTGGTACCTCAAGGCGAAGGGCTTCATCGGCAGGACCGAGAACGGGACGTTCGCCATCACGGTCGAGGGCATCGACCACGCCGGGAGCAAACAAGCCCGGGACCGCCCGGACGCCACCCGCCTGCTCGATCACGCCGATTAGGGCGTTTCACCGTGTCAGGGAAAAACGAAACGCTGCATCTGTTCGATCAGACAAGGCTGAAGGTTGCGGCGAAACCGCCGGGTCAACCGTTCACATTGCCCGGAACTGCCCTCGGCCGGACTGCTCCGCCCGGCATCAAAAGCCCGCCGACTGGTGCCTGAACCAGTGGCGGGCTCGATGAAGGAGCAGCTACATCCCGGGGGAATCGACTGTCGTCTCCTGAACTCCCCATATCTGGGCTCGGTTCCGCTGGGGGGAGCGGAGCCCGAACCATGCGCCATGGAGGGCAAGAACAGGGAGCGCAACGATGACATAGGCCCCGTGCGTCGCCGAAGACAAGACGACTGAGGTCTGACGCGCCGCCGAAATAGGCCCGGCCTGGCGCGCGCCAAAAAAACGGCTTTACGCCGAGGCGGTGGCGGACAAAAAAGCCGCCGGGCGAGGCCCGGCGGCGTTTCGTCCACCTTCTGGTCGTTTCGTTTGGACTTACGGCGTCGTCGTCGCTGCGGCGGCCTGGTCGATCTTGTCGGCAAGCACGCCCTTGGCCCAGTCCGTCACTTCCTGATCGACCGGCTTGTTGGCCATGTCTTGCAGGGCGGCGTCCAACGTCGCGTCGTCCGGGGCGGGTGTATTGGTAACCTCGGTTTGGGCATCAGCGACCGCTTGGGTGTCAGCGGTGATCGCCGCGTTCTGGGCATCGATCTGCGACTTCACATCGGTGATCTGCGCATCGAGAGCCGCCTGCTGTTCGGGCGAGAAGCCCGTCGTGTCAGTAGCGTTGAGATCGGCGAGCTGCTGGGTGAGATCGGCGAGCTTGTTCTGGTCGGCGGTGAGCTGCGTATTCGCCGCGTCGAGCTTAGCCTGCGCGTTCTGAGCTGCCGCTGCCGCTGTCACATAGGCCTGGATGCCCGCGAACTTCTTGCTCTTGGAGTTCATGTAGGCGTTGATGTTGCGCTGCAGGGAATTCAGCCGGCCGAGCTTGGCGTGAAGGTTCTTCTCCTTCGGCGTGGCGGCCGTCGTCGTGTCGTCCGTCGCGCTGTCGTCGGCGCTCTTGTTGTGGCCGTGAGCAGAAGCCGACTTGCCGTGCTCGGCGCCGCTCTTGCCGTTGCCACCGGCATTGCCGCCGCCGTTTCCATTCCCGCCATTGCCATTGCCGCCGTGGTTGCCGCCATTGCCGCCGCCATGGCCGTTGCCGGCGAGCGCCGGGGCCGCCGCCAGCGCCAGAATGGCAAGGGACGCCAGAAGTGTCTTACGCAATGTCATTGTGCTTCTCCGCAGATGAATCTTTCACATGGCCCAACCGCTAGGCAGCCTCATATGAGAATTTCCTAACGCCGTCGGATAAACTTTAGGCAATTACGGTCGCCAAATGAGCGCATCGCCGCCA
>NZ_RZRX01000131.1:0-17128 GCF_003997405.1 Mesorhizobium sp. M2A.F.Ca.ET.042.01.1.1 | reverse complement strand
TTCCTCGTCCCTACTGGGTGAGCTACCCCGAAATGGTGGCGATCTGCGGCGGCACGTCGGTCTTCGCCGACACCTCGATCGACAATGGCTTCAAGCTCACGGCCGAGGTGCTGGAAAAGGCGATCACGCCGAAGACCAAATGGCTGCTGATGAACTCGCCGTCCAACCCGTCGGGCGCCGCCTACACGGAGGCCGAGCTCAGGGCGCTGGCCGACGTGCTGCTCAAGCATCCGCATGTCTGGACGCTGACCGACGACATGTATGAGCATCTGACCTATGGCGACTTCGTCTTCAAGACCATCGCCGAGGTCGAGCCGAATCTTTACGAGCGGACGCTGACGATGAACGGCGTGTCGAAAGCCTATGCCATGACCGGCTGGCGCATCGGCTACGCCGCCGGCCCGGTGCCGCTGATCAAGGCGATGGACATGATCCAGGGCCAGCAGACCTCGGGCGCCTGCACCATCGCGCAATGGGCTTCGGTCGAGGCGCTCAACGGCCCGCAGGATTTCATCGCGAAGAACAAGGCGATCTTCCAGGGCCGGCGCGACCTCGTCGTCTCGATGCTCAACCAGGCGCGCGGCATATCCTGCCCCTCGCCCGAAGGCGCCTTCTACGTCTATCCGTCTTGCGCTGAGCTGATCGGCAAGAAGACGAAGTCCGGCAAGGTGATCGACACCGACGAAGCCTTCTGCTCGGAACTGCTCGACGCCGAAGGTGTGGCGGTGGTGTTCGGCTCGGCCTTCGGCCTCGGTCCGAATTTCCGCATCTCCTACGCGACCTCGGAAACCTTGCTGGAGGAAGCCTGCACGCGCATCCAGCGCTTCACCGCGTCCTTGACCTGAAGGGCGCGAGAAGCTCCGAACGCGAAGAACCCGGCGTCACGCCGGGTTTTTTGTCAGAGGCTTGTCTCAGCCGCCATATTGCTCCGGTGTCACCGCTTCCAGCCACTCCGCATGGACGCCGTCCATCGCCTCCTGCATGGCGATATGGGTCATGGCGGTTTTCCATCCGGCGCCATGCCAGTGCTTCTCGCCCGGCGCGAAGGAGATGACGTCCCCTGCCCTGATCGTCTGGACCGGCTCGCCCCAGCTCTGGGCAAGTCCGGCGCCGGCCGTGACATAGAGCGTCTGCCCAAGCGGATGCGTGTGCCAGTAAGTGCGCGCGCCGGGCTCGAAACTGACCAGCGTCGCCCTCAGCCGCGCCGGCGCTTCTTTCTCGATGATCGGCGTCTGCAGCACCCGCCCGGTGAAATACGCCTCCGGCGCGATGATCGTCGGCACGCTGCCGCAAGCAATGATCTTCATCGTTCAGATCCTCGAACTCGTTGGTTGAACAAGGGGCCGCGCTCGGCCTCTCGTGGAGCAGTCTCCTCCTGCGGAGAGGCCATTGCAACGGCTTTGGGATGTTGCCGGCGCGGCAGCTCCGGTTGGGCGCTCAGGCACCAGCATTTTCTATTTTAGAATGTCTGAATACCGTCATAAATCATTGCTTTTTAACTATAAAATCGCCGCCTCGATCCAGCCGCCAGAGAACAGGTCAAGGCGGTCGCCGCGCTCAGCGTTTGTTAACGGCTGAGGTTCTAGCCATGGCGCGTGCTGTGGGGGCGCGGACATGAGTATCTTGGCGACAATCAAGGATCATAGCGGCCGTATCTATCGCGGCATCCAGGCTCTGCTCGTGATGAGCATCGCGGCCACCGGGCTCGCGGCTTTCGCGCTGACGGAGAACGCTTCCCGCGCCGGCGCGCTGACGATGTCGGCGGCATCGACCCTGATGGCGCTTCTGGTCTTGATGTATATGCGCTCGAGCGTCGTCCAGCGCCTGCAATCGGCGGAGGATGCCGAAGCCGAGAAGCACCGCTTTCTCACCGTCGATGCCATGACCGGCGCCATGACCCGGCGCTATTTCATCGAAGCGCTGCGCGACCGGCTGGGCGGTTTGCGCAACCGTCGCCAGGCAAGCCTGCTTCTGATCGACCTCGATCATTTCAAGCAGCTCAACGACACTTTCGGCCATCAGTTCGGCGACCTGGCGCTGGCCCATCTGGTCGCGGAAGCGCAACGCATCTTCGAGGACGGCGTCATCGGCCGGCTCGGCGGCGACGAGTTCGGCGTCATGGTTCCTCATGGCGACGTCGCCGTCATCAGCAAGGACGTGCGCCGGCTGCTCGATGCGATGCGGGCCGGCAAAAGACATGAAGGCAAGATCATTCCGCTGTCGATCTCGGTGGGTGTGGCGCTTGCGCCGCTGCATGCTTCGAACGGCGCTGAGTTGATGCTGCTGGCCGACCTTGCGCTCTACGAAAGCAAGGCAGGCGGCCGCGGCCGCGTCACCGTCTTCGACGAGGAGATGCTGTCGGACAAACGCTATCGCCGGCTGGTGGAACGCGAGCTGCGCGCCGCGATCTATCTCGGCGAGCTGGAACTGCATTATCAGCCGATCGTCGATCCCGACGGCTCGGTCGACGCGCTGGAGGGATTGATCCGCTGGCGCCATCCCGTGCGCGGCTTGATCTCGCCGGCGGAATTCATCCCGATCGCCGAGCGCTCGACGCTGATCGACATGATCGGCGAATGGGTCTTCAAGCGCGCCTGTGCCGATATCGGGCATTTTCCCGGACGGCGCATCTCGATCAACGTCTCCGGCGAGCAGCTGAAACGCGACGAGATCGTGACGATGTGCGACAGGATCCTGCGCGAAACCGGCCGGTCTGCCTCGCAATTCATCATCGAAATCACCGAGACGGTGGCGACGGCCGCGACGCCGGAGGTGCTGAGGCGCCTGGAGGCGCTGCGCGGCCTCGGCTTCCACATCGCGCTCGACGACTTCGGCACCGGACATTGCGGTTTCAACTATCTGAAGTCGCTGCCCATCGACAGCGTTAAGATCGACCGCTCCTATATCCGCAGCCTCGCCCATGACCAGGTGGCGCAGATCTTCGTCTCGGCGCTTGCCCAGATCGCTCGCATCCAGGAGATCGCCATCGTCGCGGAAGGCGTCGAGACCGAGCAGGAATTCACCCTCGCCCGAACAGCCGGCTGCAGCCGCTTCCAGGGCTATTTCTTCGGCAAGCCAGCGCCACGCGACAAGGCAAGCGCCTTGTGTGTCGCCGGCCGCGAGCCGCTCGCCCTCACGGCCTGACAAACCCAAGCCGGCGAAAATCCTATTTTTCTTGCCCTCCCGGCGAACCCGTGTGACGATGGCCTTGGGAAGGGGTGGATAAACCCCGCCCGCGACGGCCGAACAGGCCGGCCGCCGCTCTGCACAGGGTGCGATCGGACGCAAAAACCGGTTTCCACTTTTGCTGATCGCTCTCTTGGGAAACGCCTGAGTGGAGGTCAGCCATGGGTACTCGCGCCGGAGGACGACGCACGGGACCGAAATGCATCGCCATAGTCGGTCCCTTTGCAAGCGGTAAGACGACACTTCTCGAAGCAATCCTCGCCCGCACGGGCGCCATACCTCGCCAGTCACCCGTTTCATCGGGCAACACCGTCTCCGATCATTCGCCCGAAGCCCGCGCCCACGCCATGAGCGTCGAGGCGACCTTCGCCACCACCGATTTCATGGGCGAGCAGATCACCTTCGTCGATTGCCCCGGCTCCATCGAATTCGCCTTCGAGGCCGAACCCGTGCTTGCCGCGTGCGACCTTGCGGTCGTCGTCGCCGAGGCCGACGAGAAGAAGATCCCGGCGCTGCAGCTGATCATGCGCAAGCTCGACGATCTCGCCATTCCGCGCATCCTGTTCCTGAACAAGGTCGACAAGGCGATCGCCGGCGTGCGCGAGACGCTGAAGATGCTGCAGCCGGCAAGTTCGGTGCCGCTGCTCTTACGCCAGATTCCGGTGCGCAAGGACGGCATCGTCATCGGCTCGATCGATCTGGCGCTGGAACGCGCCTACATCTATCGCGAATACGCCGAAAGCCAGGTCGCCGAGATCCCGAACGACGACAAGGCGCGCGAGCTGGAAGCGCGTTTCTCCATGCTGGAGACATTGGCCGATCACGACGATCACCTGATGGAGCAATTGCTGGAGGAGATCGAGCCGCCGAAGGACGCGATCTTCGACGACCTCTCGGCCGACCTGCGCGCCGGCGCGGTGACGCCGGTGCTGATCGGCACGGCCGAGAAAGGCAACGGCGTGCTGCGCCTGTTGAAGGCCATTCGCCACGACGCGCCGGATGTCGAGGCGACGAGGAAGCGCCTTGGCGCGCCGGAAAGCCAGACTGTGGTGCAGGTGATGAAGACCATCCACACGGCGCATGGCGGCAAGCTTTCGGTGTCGCGCGTGCTTTCAGGCCAGTTGGCCGACGCGGCCGAGCTTTTCCTGTCCAACGGCGACACGACGAAGGTCTCCGGCATCTACAGGATGCTCGGCAAGGACCAGATCAAGCAGACATCGGCCAAGGCAGGCGACACCGTCGCGCTCGGCAAGCTCGACAACGTCAAGACCGGGCAGACGCTGAGTTCGGCCAAGGGCGGTATCCGGCCACTGGTCACGCTCGAGCCGCCGCAGCCCGTCTTCGCCTTCGCGCTTCGCCCCAAGGAGCGCAAGGACGAGGTCAAGATGTCGGCGGCGATCCAGCGGCTGGCCGAGGAGGACCCTTCGCTCAGCCTGCGTCACAATCAGGATTCGGCCGAGACCGTGCTGTCGGGCCACGGCGAGATGCATCTGCGCGTGGTGCGCGAGCGCCTTGAGGGCAAGAACCAGATTCCAATCGAGGGCCATGCCCCGGCGGTGCCCTACCGCGAGACGATCCGCAAATCGGCGCAGCAGCGCGGCCGCCACAAGAAGCAGTCCGGCGGCCACGGCCAGTTCGGCGACGTGGTGATCGAGATCAAGCCGCTGCCGCGCGGCTCCGGCTTCCAGTTCTCCGACACCATCACCGGCGGCGTGGTGCCGAAGACATACATCCAGTCGGTCGAGACCGGCGTTCGCGACTATCTGAAGACCGGCCCGCTCGGCTTCCCGGTCGTCGACGTCGCCGTCAACCTGTCGGACGGCTCCTACCATGCGGTCGACTCCTCGGACATGGCCTTCCAGATGGCGGCCAAGCTCGCGATGAAGGAAGGCATGGCCGCCTGCTCGCCGGTCCTGCTGGAGCCGGTGATGAAGGTCGAGATCGTCACGCCTTCCGACGCGACGTCGAAGATCATCGCGCTGATCCCGCAGCGGCGCGGCCAAATCCTCGGCTATGACGCGCGGCCCGACTGGCCGGGCTGGGACGTCGTCGAGGCGACCATGCCGCAGGCCGAAATCGGTGACCTGATCATCGAGCTGCGCTCGGCCACCGCCGGCGTCGCCAGCTACAAGGCAACCTTCGACCATATGGCCGAGCTCACCGGCCGGCTCGCCGACGAGGCCATGAACGCCAACGGCAAGGCCGCCTGAACAGGTCGGAGTGCCTGACGGGCTGTCCGCTGACGATATGAAAACGGCGTCCGGTTCACCCGGACGCCGTTTCAATTGCGGACCGTCTTCCTGGGAGGCAACGGCTGGTCCGCCGCATCCGGACAAATGGTTCGGACGCGGTAGCTGCCTGAGCCCGGCCATTTCGAGTGATGCCCCCATCTCTCGAACCGACCAACCGCGTCCTATGCTCTAGTTAAACCATAGACTGCGTCCGCGACATGTTACCCGATGTTACATGTCACTGTTACGTGCCGGATTCGGTCGTGTTTTTGCCGGCTCGAAGGCATGCGGGCAACAAAAAAGCCGGATCAATAAAGATCCGGCTGAGTTTGATTGGAAGTGCCGATTAGGGCTAACCTCCAGAGGGGAACACTCAAGGGCGCTAATGGGAGGAGAACGCGCCCTGGAGATGCGACTATATATGTGCTCATCATGCCCAAGAAACAAGCATCTATTTTGCAACACACGCATGCAAAAAGACGCAGGCTGTGGTCCAACCCATTCCAGAAAGCCATAGGACCAGGAAAATCGCGAATTTCGAGCCGTTTCCTGATCTAAAGCGACTGCTTAAATGCCAAATCAAGCAGATTTGCTCCGAAATATAGGCGACTCGGCAAATGATGCCCATTTCGGCATGCCGAGATTATTTTTGCGGCAGGAGATCGATGATGCGGACTTTTTCAGCAATCGCCGGCAGCGCCGTGTTTCTGGTGGTCGCGCCGGGCGTTGTCGCCGGACTGATGCCCTGGCTGCTGACCGACCATTATCGCAAACCTCAGGCGAATGTGCCGGGCTTCGTGGCCACGGGCTCTATTCTCGTGATCGTAGCAGCTGCGATCCTGCTGCACGCATTCGCCCGTTTTGCCCGCGAAGGGCTGGGCACGCCCGCTCCTGTGGCGCCGACGGAGAAACTGGTTGTGGGCGGCATCTACCGCCATGTCCGCAACCCGATGTACGTGGACGTGCTGGCGATCATTCTCGGCCAGGTTCTCATCTTTTCAAGCTGGCCGGTGCTGCTCTATGGCCTGATCGCCGCGGCTGCGATGGTCTCGTTCGTCAAGCTCTATGAAGAGCCGACACTCGCCCAACGCTATGGCGAAGAATACGAGGCCTACCGCCGCGCCGTGCCCGGCTGGCTGCCCCGGCTGACGCCATGGCGCGGGCAGTAGTCTCGGCCGGGCATTCAGTAAGACCAGCTGCGCGCCTTGGCGATAACGAAATCGCGAAAAACGTGGAGCTTCGCCTGGTTCTTCATCGCATCGGGATAGGCGAAATAGGTGTCGAAGGACGGCACCTCGGTCTCCGGCAGCAGCTGCACCAGGTTCGAGTCCTTGTTGATCACATAGTCCGGCAGCATGGCGATGCCCGCGCCGCCCTGCACCGCCCGCTTGATCGACAGGATGTCGTTGATCTGCAGTGTCGGCACCCGCTGCGCGCCCTCGAAATCGCCGACCGTCTCCAGCCAGTTCAGCTCCGACAGATGCGAAGGCACCGGCACGCCGAAGGTGACGATGCGATGGTTCCTGAGCTCCGCGATCGAGGCCGGCCTGCCGAACTTGGCGATGTAGGACGGCGCCGCGTAGAGGTGGAAATGCACCGTGAACAGCCGCCGCTGGATAAGGTCGGGCTGCTGCGGCTGGCGCAGCCGGATCGCGCAATCGGCCTGGCGCATGGTGAGGTCTAGCTCCTCATTGGCCAGGATCAGCTGCAGGCTGATCTCGGGATAGAGCTCGATGAATTCCTGCACGCGCTCGGTCAGCCAGCCGGCGCCCAGCCCCACCGTGGTCGTCACCCGGAGCACACCCGACGGGCGGTCCTTGGTCTCGGTGAGCCGCGTCTTGATGGTTTCCAGCTTCATCAGGACGTCATGCGCCGTGCGGAACAGCATCTCGCCCTGCTCGGTCAGCACCAGGCCACGCGCGTGACGGTGGAAGAGTGCTACGCCGACATCATGCTCCAGTGCGCTGACCTGCCGCGAAATGGCTGATTGCGACAGATGCAGCGTCTCGGCGGCATGGGTGAACGACCCAGCCTCCGCCGCTGCGTGAAATACGCGTAGCTTGTCCCAGTCCAGCGCCATGATTCCCCTCGCGTTGCATTTGGCGTCTGAATGAAAAATCAGGCTTTTAAACGGCCTTTTTCAGCCGATTTGTCACTCCGCCGCTTCGCGGTGAACCTCGATGCCAGCCAGATATTTTTCCGCCTCGAGCGCCGCCATGCAACCAAGCCCCGCGGCCGTCACCGCCTGGCGGTAGACATCGTCGGTGACGTCGCCGGCGGCGAACACGCCGGGCACGTCGGTGCGGGTCGAATCGGGTGCCGTCCACAGGTAGCCGTTCGGCTTCTGCTTGAGCTTGCCGACGAACAGCTCGACCGCCGGCGCATGGCCGATCGCGACGAACACGCCGTCGACCGGCAGCTTCGATTCCTGGCCGGTCACGACATTGCGCAGTGTCAGGCCTTCGACGGAAGGCGGCAGCGGCGCCTTGCCCGGACGTCCGGTGATCTCGTCCACCACCGTGTCCCAGATGACGCGGACATTGTCCTTCGCAAGCAGCCGCTCGCGCAGGATGCGCTCGGCACGGAAATCGCTGCGCCGATGGATGACGGTGACGCTTTTGGCGAGGTTCGACAGATAGAGCGCTTCCTCGACCGCGGAATTGCCGCCGCCGACCACCGCGACGTCCTTGCCGCGGTAGAAGAAGCCGTCGCAGGTGGCGCAGGCCGAAACGCCGAAGCCCATGAAGGTCTGCTCCGACGGGATGCCCAGCCACTTGGCCTGCGCGCCGGTGGCGATGATCAGCGCGTCCGCCGTGTAGACCGTGCCGGAATCGCCGGTGGCGCGGAACGGCCGTACATTGAGGTCGACCTCGGTGATGATGTCGTTGATGATGTCGGTGCCGACATGCTCGGCCTGCGCCAGCATCTGGCTCATCAGCCAGGGGCCCTGGATCGGATCGGCGAAGCCCGGATAATTCTCGACGTCGGTGGTGATCATCAATTGGCCGCCCTGCTGCAGGCCGGCGACCAGCATCGGCTTCAGCATGGCGCGGGCGGCATAGATCGCCGCCGTGTAGCCGGCCGGGCCGGAACCGATGATAAGAACGGGCGCATGTTTGGTGTTCATGAAAGTCCCCTGCGGCGCGCGGCCGTGGTTTTGTCGAGGATAATGTAAGGGTTGCCAACCATGGCAGCAAGACGAACGGACCGTCGTCCCCGGAAAGCTGCCGTCAGCTGGGTATTCGCAAAATCGCAGCTTTTGTTACCTCTAAAAATCGCGTCAATGAGGGGCTGGCGCGGACACAAAAGTCGTTTAATTACAAATTCGCGAAAGATTCTTGCGCAAGAGCCGAGACAGCCATGCCGCTCAAAGCCGACCTCGACGCCATCGACTGGAAGATCCTGCGCGAATTGCAAAGCGACGGGCGCATGACCAATGTCGAGTTGTCGAGCCGGGTCGGCATCTCGGCTCCGCCCTGCCTGCGCCGCGTCAGGCGGCTGGAAGAAGCCGGCATCATCCGCGGTTACCGCGCGCTTCTCAACGCGCCGGCGCTCGGCATGGATGTCGTCGCCTTCTGCCTGATCGGCCTGCACCATCAGGCTGATGCCGAGCTGAAGACCTTCGCCGAGCGCACGCGCGGCTGGCCGATCGTGCGCGACGCCTGGATGGTCTCGGGCGAATCCGATTTCCTGCTGCACTGCGTGGCAAGCGACCTCGGCACCTTCCAGACCTTCGTCATCGAGGAACTGGCTTCGGCCCCGAATGTGGACACGGTGCGCACCGCCTTGACCATCCGCCGCGTCAAGGATGAGGGGCTGGTGGCCTTCCCGACTTAATGTGCCGGCTTCCGGAAATTCCGCTGCAGAAACAACAGGCTTAACTTCAGGTCTTGAATCAACCTGCGATCAAAGCGATCGTATCGCGGTGAGTAGTCCACCAAGGTCCGTTGCGTCGCGCAATGGCAACACCGAAAGCCCGCCCATCATCGAGCCTTCGCCGTCGACAAGCCAGCCGCGCGCGAGGCCGGCGCGCTGGCCGGCTTCCATATCCGCCAGCTTGTCGCCGACGATCAGTGATCGTTTCAAGTCCAGGCCGAGCTGCCGGCCCGCCTCCAGCAGCATGCCTGGATTGGGCTTGCGCATCGGATGATCGGCCATCGCCAGTAGACCGGTGCCGGCCTCGTGGTAGGCGCAAGCCAGCACCATGTCGACAAACGCGTTCTGTTCAGCCAGCAGGTCGAGCACGCGCCCGTTGACCCGGGCGAACGCGTCCCAGCCGAAATAGCCGCGCGCGATGCCGGACTGGTTGGTGACGACAACGACCGGAATGCCGCGCTCATTCGCGGCCGCGATGACCGGCGCGATGCCATCGCGCAGCGCCATGGCCGCCGGATCGTCGGGATAGCCGGTATCGAGATTGATCGTGCCGTCGCGATCGAGGAACAGCGCCGGCCAGCCGGCCGGAAAGCTCCGGTCACCAACCCGCTCGACCCAAAGGCCCGGCCGGGCCAGCGGAAAGCCTTCGCTCTCAGCCATTGCTGAGACGCGCTTCGACCGCCTCGCATAGATGGTGGTAGAGGCAGAGATGCCCCTGCTGGATGATCGGCGTCGAGGTCGACGGCACGTTGAGCAGGATGTCGGTCAGCGGCGCGAGCTTGCCGCCGGTGTCGCCGGTCAGGCTGATCACCGTCATGCCCATCATGCGCGCCTGCTCGGCGGCGGCAAGGATGCTTGGCGAATTGCCGCTGGTGGAAATCGCAAGCAGCACGGCGCCTTCCGATCCATGCGCCTCGACCTGGCGCGAAAAGACGGTGTCGAAGCCGTAATCGTTGCCCCAGGCGGTCAGCACCGCGGCGTTGGCCGGCAGCGCGATGACGTTGTAGGCCTTGCGCTCCTTCAGGAAGCGGCCGACCAGCTCGCCGGCGATGTGGATGGCATCGCTGGCCGAGCCGCCATTGCCGCAGATCAGCAGCGCCTTGCCTTGCGCAAGCGCGGTTACGACCGAGCCCACCGCGCGCTCCATCTCGCCGGTGAGGTTGCGCTCGACCATTGCCGAGATCGCCGCCGCGGAGCGGACCAGATAGTCGTTCAAATCGGACATGAGATCCTCAGTTTGCGGCACGCAGCTTGCCGATCGTGTTCGTCGTGCTCTTGCCGGCGACGAGGTCGACCAGCACCACGCGCCCGCCCGCTTTCTGCACCACATCGGCGCCGACCACGGTCTCCATCGTGTAATCCGCGCCCTTGACCAGGATGTCGGGCAGCAGCGCCTCGATCAGCTTGAGCGGCGTGTCTTCCTCGAAGACGACGACGGCGTCGACCGAGGCAAGCGCTGCCAGCACGCAGGCGCGGTCATGCTGGTTGTTGACGGGACGCCCCGGCCCTTTCAGCCGGCGCACCGAATCGTCGCTGTTGAGGCCAAGCACCAGCCGGTCGCACTGGCTGCGGGCGGCATGCAGCAGGCTGACATGGCCGGCATGCAGGATGTCGAAACAGCCATTGGTGAAGCCGACCGTGAGGCCCTCTTCCTTCCAGGCGGCGACCATCCTGGCCGCAGCATTGGCGTCAAGAATGGCATCGGTATGAGCCGTCGGCCCATGCGAGCGGAACAGCGCGCCGGACAGTTCCTCGACATTCAATCGTGCCGTGCCGCGTTTTCCCACCACGACGCCGCCGGCCGCATTGGCGATGACGGCGGCATGCACCCGGTCGGCGCCGGCGGCGAGCGAAAGCGCGAAGCTCGCGATGACCGTGTCGCCGGCACCGGAAACGTCGAACACTTCGCGGGCCTGGGTGGAGATGTGGCGGGCATCCTCGGCGGAGACCACGCTCATGCCTTTCTCGCTGCGCGTGGCGACGATGAACTCGAAATCATGCTCGGCGATCAGGTCGCGCGCCGCGGCCACGATCTCGTCATCGCCGAACACCTTGCGCCCGACCGCTTCGCCAAGCTCCTTGCGGTTCGGCGTCACTGCCGTGGCGCCGGCATAGCGCGCATAGTCGCGCCCCTTCGGATCGACCAGCACCGGCTTGCCGGCGTCGCGGCAGATCGCGATCAGCTCGCCGGCGACGCCGTCGAGCAGGATGCCCTTGCCGTAATCGGAAAGGATCACGATGTCGGCGCCGCCAAGCGCGGCCTGGAAATGATCGATGAGCTTCGCCCGCTCGGCGGAGCTGAGCGGCTTGATCTCTTCCTCGTCGAAGCGCAGCACCTGCTGGTTAAGCGCGCTGAAGCGGCTTTTCGACGAGGTCATGCGGTCCGGCCGCTGCAGAAGCCCGTCCGTGTCGACGCCGATCTCGCCGAGCATGCGCATCAGATTGTTGCCGGCCTGGTCGGCGCCGATCACCGAAACGGGTATCGCCGCCCCGCCCAGCGAAACGATGTTGGAGACGACATTGCCGGCGCCGCCCATGTTCAGCGTTTCGCCCCGTCCATGCAGCACGGGGATCGGAGCCTCCGGCGAGATGCGCTCGATCACGCCGCTGACGAAACGGTCGAGAATGAAATCGCCGACCACCAGCACGGTGACCTCGCCGAACCGGGCGATGGTGCGATGCAGAGGTTCCGGAGAGGGCGGATTGTGCTTGATCATCTCGCTCGACATATGCCTGAAAAAGGCAGGACTTGATTAGCTTTCAGCGCCGGAATTGTGGCGCACCTCGCTCAACGCGATGCGGATATACCGCAATTGGGGCGAGCGCAACGGCAGGCCCCGATTGGCTGCGGCCGGAACCAGCTGTGCAATCAGCTTCTCTGCAGGGCCACGTGGACGCCGAGGCCGACCAGCACGGCGCCGCCTGCACGCTGCATCAGCCGCTGCGCCCGCCCTGAACGCCGCAGCCGGGCGATCATCGCGCCGGCCAGGAATACGCAAACAATATCGGCGGAGGAAAACATCAGATTGACGATGGTTCCAAGCACGACGAACTGCAGCCAGACCGGGAACGCCGCCGAGGCATCGATGAATTGCGGCAAGAACGCCATGAAGAAGATCGCCGTCTTCGGATTGAGCACCTCGACGGTGATGCTTTCGAAAAAGGCGCGCCGAGCCGATTTCCGCTCGATGGCCGGCAGAGCCGTATCGCCGGCCGTCCGTTTGCGGAACATGGAAACGCCGAGCCAGATCAGATAAAGCGCGCCGCAGAGCTTGACCGCCAGATAGAGCGGCGGCACGGCGTGGAACAGCACCGACAGGCCGGCGGCGGCCGCAAAGACATGGAAATAACCGCCAAGGTGAATGCCAAGTACCGCCGTCAGCCCGGACCAACGGCCACGCGCCATTGTCTGCGCAGCGGCGTAGAGCATGGCAGGACCGGGAATGTAGGCGAAGATCGCGGTGGTGGCGAAAAACGCGATGAGCAGTTCGGTCGACGGCATGCTTGGTCCCTCATGGTACTGTGGTAGCGCCTGCTTTATCGACACTCCCGTCCACCTCCCCTATAAGGGCCGGAATCGGCAACGGAGCAAGGCTGAAAAGCATGATCATCGTCACGGGCGGCGCCGGTATGATCGGCTCCAACATCGTCGCCGCTCTCAATGCCGAGGGGCATGACGACATCGTCGTAGTCGACGATCTCACCGACGGCCACAAGATCGCCAACCTCGCCGACCTTCGTATCGCCGACTATCTCGACAAGGACGATTTTCTCGCCCAGTTCGAGAACGGCGCGCTCGGCCGCATTGAGGCCGTCTTCCACCAGGGCGCGTGCTCGACCACCACAGAGTGGAACGGCAAGTTCATGATGGAGGTGAACTACACCTATTCGAAGCGGCTCCTGCATGCCTGCCTCGCTTTGCGCGTGCCTTTCCTCTATGCCTCCTCCGCATCCGTCTATGGCGGCGGCAGCGAGTTCCGGGAGGAGCCCGAATTCGAGCGCCCGCTCAACGTCTATGCCTATTCGAAGAAGCTGTTCGACGACTATGTCCGTCGTAATGTCGACGCCGACCATTCGCAGGTGACGGGGCTGCGCTACTTCAACGTCTACGGACCGCGCGAGGCGCACAAGGGCGCCATGGCGTCCGTCGCCTTCCATCTCTTCAACCAGGTCGAGCGCGGTGAAAATCCGAAACTCTTCGGCGCCTATGGCGACTTCGGCCCGGGCGAGCAGAGCCGCGACTTCATCCATGTCGGCGATGTCGCCGACGTCAATCTGTGGCTTTGGAAAAAGGGCCAGAGCGGCATATTCAACTGCGGCACCGGCCGCGCCCAGCCGTTCCGCGCCATCGCCGAAACGGTGATCGACACGCTGGGCAAGGGCGAGATCGAGTTCATCCCCTTCCCCGACCATCTCAAGGGCAGCTACCAGAGTTTTACGCAGGCTGATATGTCTCGCTTGCGCGCGGCCGGCTACAATGGCCAATTCCGCACAGTCGAAACCGGCGTCAGGGACTATGTCGAATGGCTGAAGGCCCAACGATCCTCGTGATCGGCCCACGCTGGGTGGGCGACATGGTCATGGCGCAGTGCCTGTTTGCGGCGCTGAAGGAAAAACATCCGCGCGCGGCCATCGATGTGCTCGCGCCGGCCTGGGCAGCGCCTTTGGTCAAGCGCATGCCCGAGATACGCAGCCAGATCGATTTTCCGCTGATGCCGGGCGCGCTCGAATTCCGCAGCCGCAGGCGCTTCGGCCGCCTGCTGCGCGGCCGCTACGACATGGCTTATGTGCTGCCGGGAAGCTGGAAATCGGCGCTGATCCCGTTCTTTGCCCGCATCCCGCATCGTGTCGGCAATCTGCGCGAAATGCGCTACGGACTGCTCACCGATATCGTGCCGCTGCCCGAAGCGCTGAAACGGCGCACCGCGCGCGCCTATTTCGGCCTGGCGCGCGGCGGCACGTTTCGCGCGCCGAGGCTCGCCGTCGACAAGGCCAACCAGGCTGATCTGCTGGCGCGGTTCGGGCTGACGGGAAGGAAATTCGTGGCGCTCATGCCAGGCGCCGAGTTCGGCCCGGCAAAACGCTGGCCGAGCGATCACTATGCCGGGCTTGCCCGGGACATGATGGCAAAGGGTCTGGGCGTCGTGCTGCTCGGCTCGAAGAACGATGCCGGCGTGACCGGGGAGATCGCGACGCTCGCGCCCGGCGCCATCGACCTTGCCGGCAAGACGCGGCTGGAGGACGCCATCGACCTGATCGCCGCGGCGAAGCTTGCGGTCTCGAACGACAGCGGCCTGATGCATGTCGCGGCAGCCGTCGGCACGCCCATCGTCGCCGTGTACGGTTCGACGTCGCCGGAAAACACGCCGCCGCTCAGCGAGCGCTCCGAACTGATCTGGCTGCATCTGTCCTGCTCGCCCTGCCATAAGAAGATCTGCCCGCTCGGGCACCTCAACTGCCTGAAGACGCTCGATGTCGCGCGCGTCACTGCCGCGGCCGACCGCCTGCTCAAGGTTTCGGCGGCCGCATGAAAGTGCTGATCGTCAAGACATCGTCGATGGGCGATGTCATTCACACGTTTCCGGCCGTCGAGGACGCGGTGCGCAACCGCCCCGATATCAGCTTCGACTGGTGCGTGGAGGAGCCGTTTGCCGGCATCGTGGCCTTGCATCCGGCGATCGGAGCGATCCACAAGGTGGCGGTCCGGCGTTGGCGCAAGAGGCTTTTCGACGGCGGCACATGGCGCGAGATGTCCGGTTTGCGCCGAGCGCTCCGTGCCTCCCGGTACGATCTTGTCATCGACGCGCAAGGCTTGCTGAAGTCGGCCCTGGTCGCCATCCAGGCCGGCGCGCCGATTGCCGGCTTCGACCGCGCCAGCGCCCGTGAGCCTTCGGCGACGTTGTTCTATCAGCGCAAATACGCCGTGCCGCGCGACCTGCATGCTATCGAGCGCACCAGGCGGCTGTTCGGCCTGGCGCTGGGCTACCAGCCTGACCTGTCGGCGCTCGAGTCCGGCATCGTGCCGCCAGCGGGCGCGCTGCCCGGCGTTGAAGGCAAAACCGCTTTCCTGCTCCACGGCACCAGCCGCGAGGACAAGAAATGGCCGGCCGAGGACTGGATCGGAACCGCGCGCGAGTTGGCCGACCGGCAATTCACGCCGGTGGTCACATGGTCGAATGAGGCGGAAAAGAGGGTGGCAGAGGCGATCGCCGGTGCCGTGCCAAAGACGGTGCTGGTTGCGAAATCGCCGCTCGCGGACGTCGCCGCGATCCTCGGCCGTTCGACGCTGGTCATCGGCGCCGACACCGGACTCACCCACCTCGCCAGCGCCTTCGGCGTCCCGACCGTCGCTATCTTCCTGGCAACGGAGCCCGGTCTCACCGGCCCGCGCGGGAAGTTTGCATCGACCTTGATGGCGCCAGCCGGCGGCAAGGTAACGCCTGCTGAGGTGATGGCGGAAGCGGAGCGCCAGCTGGCGCTCAGATCAGACGCGCCAGCTTAGACCGCGGCTGCTTCGTCACGGAGGCTTCAGCCAATTCCGAACGTTTGCAATGGATCCGCAGCGAGCCGGCTCAGAAATCGACGCAAGAACATGATCTCGAAAAGTGAGAACCGAAAGATCATGTTCTAACAAAGAGTTAGATCAGGATGACAATTCAATGAAACGTCATCCCAATCTGGCGAAGCGCACTAAATGAATTGCACCTGGACGATCTCATACCCGCGAGCGCCGCCGGGAGCGTTGACCTCGATGGCGTCGCCGACTTCCTTGCCGATGAGCGCTCGCGCGATCGGCGAGGAGATCGAGATGCGGCCGGACTTCACGTCCGCTTCCTGGTCGCCGACGATCTGGTAGGTCTTCTTTTCCTCGGTGTCCTCGTCGACGAGCACGACGGTCGCGCCGAACTTCACCTTGTCGCCGGAAAGCTTGGAGACGTCGATGACCTCGGCGCGCGCGATCAGATCCTCGAGCTCGTTGATGCGGCCTTCATTGTGGCTCTGCGACTCCTTGGCCGCGTGATATTCGGCATTTTCGGACAGGTCGCCATGCGAGCGCGCTTCGGAGATCGCCTCGATGATCCGCGGACGCTCCTCTTGCTGGCGCCAACGCAGTTCTTCCTTCAATGACGCGAACCCCTCGCCTGTCATCGGGACCTTGATCATATGCCTGACCTTTCCTGCCGCCACCCCCGCTTTTCGGGAGCAGCCTTGTCAAATGGGTACAAAAAGAAAACGGTCCGGCAGCCTCGGGCTAACGGAACCGTTTCACCACAATTTCCCTGAATATAGCGATCTTGGCGCGATTTTCACGTGCAAAAATGAAGTTCGGCAAAATGATCACCGCTTTCGCGGATGCTGGTTGATGGCGAACAACAAAAAGCCGGCTACGATTGCTCGCAGCCGGCCCGAAGAGCTTGAAGCCTTGTTCAGCTCCGCAGGAAATGATTGATCTGCTCGGACAGCATGCCGTATTCGCGCGAGCCCGTGCCGGTCCGCTTTTCGATTTCCTTGAGCTGTTCCTGAGCGCCGGCGAGATCGCCGATCTGCAGATGCGCTTCGCCGAGATATTCACGCACAAGCGTGTAGTTCGGGTCGATGCGCAGCGCTTCCTCGTAGTAGCCGAGGCCGACCGTGACGCGGCCCGAATGGCGATGCGAATAGCCGAGATAGTTGAGGATGCGCGGATCCTGCTTGTTGGCGGCGAGCGTCAGCACCGAGATCGCCTCGTCATAGCGCCCGGCCATCGCCAGATCGTGGCCGGCCTCATAAATGCTGTCGTCGTCCAGCATGCCATATTGCGGCTTCACGCATTTGTTCTTCTTCTTGTCCCAGAC